>JBQTIJ010000192.1:0-3805 GCA_052388255.1 Phycisphaerales bacterium | reverse complement strand
GTCACGGGCGAGTGTAGTGACTCGGCGGGGCGAGGCGTAACCTCGATCACAGTGGCCAACGGACCTGCTGAGCGTGGCGCGGAGGAGCGCGGGGGAAGCCCCGGCGGGGACGGTGTGGGCGGGCTGGTGCCGGCGACACTCTCGGTGTTCATGGCATGCAGGAACAACGTAGGGACGATCAACGCAACGCTGGCGTCGCTCAAGGGGCTGGCGACCGAGGTGGTGGCGGTGGACTCGGGCTCGACCGACGGGACGCTCGAAGCGCTCGCGGCGAGCGGGGCGCGGGTGGTGCATTCACCGTGGCTGGGGTACATCAAGACGAAGCAACTGGCGCTTGAGAGCTGCACGCTGCCGTGGCGGATGTGCGTCGATAGCGACGAGGTGGTGCTGCCGGACTTGCGCGAGGCGATCATCGACGTGCTGAGGGCGGACGATGCTGGGGTGGATGCCTGCACGATGAACCGGGCGACGTGGTACCGGGGCAGGGCCTTGCGGTTTGCCTGGCAGCCGGAGTATCGGGTGCGGCTGGTGCGGGCGGGGCGGGCGCGGTGGGGTGGGATGGACCCGCACGATGCCCTGAGCGCCGATGCGCCGGGGCGGACGGTGCGGATCAAAGGGACGCTGCGGCACGATTCGTTCGCGTCGTTTGAAGAACACCTGTCCCGGCAACTGCATTACAGCCGCGTGTGGGCGGAGAACATGCGGGCACGGGGGGAGCGCGGGTCGTACACGCGGCTGCTGACCTCGCCCGCGGGTGCGTTCTTGAAGCAGATGATCATCAAGCAGGCCTGGCGCGACGGGGTGGGCGGTTGGCTCGCGGCGGGCTCGACGGCGGCGGGGACGCTGATGAAGCACATGATTCTGCTGGAGCGCGCCAGCGCAGAGACGGGGGCAGCATGACCCTGGCGCAACGCATCGCGGACCGGTCGGCGGTGGTAGCAGTGATCGGCATGGGCTATGTGGGGCTGCCGCTGGCGCGGGCCTTTGTGGATGGCGGCCTTCGCGTACTGGGGCTGGATGTGGACCCCGCGAAGGTGAGCGCGTTGAACGAGGGGCGCTCGTATCTGAACCACCTGGGGGCGGGGTTTGTGGCGGCCATGCGGGCGGGTGGGCGCTTTGAGGCGACGCTCGACGAGGCGCGGCTGGCCGAGGCGGATGCGGTGATCATCTGCGTGCCCACGCCGCTCACGGCGGGGTCGTTCGAGCCCGACCTGTCGTATGTTGAGCGCACGACGGAGGCAGTGGCGCGGCGGCTGCGGCCGGGGCAGCTTGTGGTGCTGGAATCGACGACCTATCCCGGGACGACGCGCGACGTGCTCCTGCCGCGGCTCAATGCGGGTGGGCTGCGCTGCGGAGAGGCGGGCGGGTTCTACCTCGCGTTTTCCCCCGAGCGTGAGGACCCGGGGCGGACGGACTATTCGGTGAAGACGATTCCCAAGTTGGTGGGAGGGATCGACAGCGAGAGCACGCGGGTGGCGGCGGCGCTCTATCGCTGCGCGATCGACACGGTGGTGGAGGTCTCGAGCGCGGAGGTGGCGGAGAGCGCGAAACTGCTTGAGAACATCTATCGCGCGGTAAACATCGCGATGGTGAACGAACTGAAGGTGATCTTCGCGGACCTCAAGATCGATGTGTGGGAAGTGATTGAGGCGAGCCGGACCAAGCCGTTCGGATTCCATGCGTTCTATCCCGGCCCTGGGCTGGGTGGCCACTGCATCCCCATCGATCCGTTTTATCTGTCATGGCGGGCCCGGCAGGTGGGACGCGAGGCGCGCTTTATCGAGCTGGCGGGGCGGGTGAACCACGAGATGCCGGGGTACGTAGTGGAGCGCACGGCCGGGGCGCTCCGGGATCGGGGCCGGAGCGCGGGGCTGAGCGGGGCGCGGATCCTGATTCTGGGGCTGGCGTACAAGCCGGATATCGACGACGTGCGCGAGAGCCCGAGCTTTGAGTTGATCGAGCAGTTCCGGGAGCGTGGAGCGACGGTTGAGTACAACGACCCCCACGTGCCGCGGACGCACGCGATGCGCCACTATGGCGACCTCAAGATGCAGAGTGTGGCGCTGACGGAGGGCACGGTGGGCGGTTTTGACGCGTTGGTGATCGCGACGGCGCACAAGGCGTATGACTACGGGTCGATCGTGCGCTGGGCCCGGCTGGTGGTGGACACGCGAAACGCGACGGCGGGTGTGGCGGGTGAAGGGAAAGTGGTTCGGGCGTGATTGGTGGTCATCGGCCGCGGGGCCGCCGGGCTGGCTGGGGCCAGAGAATCGGCCGACAAACCGTGCGTCCTGCGGGGGAAGTCCGCGGATTCCCCCGGCTACGCTCCCCTTTCGGGCGTCCTTCCGGAGGGTACAGCCGTGGGCAAGCTCATCGATGGTGCGGCGGTGATTGGGCAGTCGGGCGGACCGACCGCGGTCATCAACCAGTCGCTGGTGGGCATTATCGAGGGTCTGCGCGGGCACAAGCCCATCAAGCGCATTCTCGGGATGCGCCACGGGGTGACGGGCCTGATCAAGAACATGCCCTGCGTCGATCTGACGACCATGGCCGTCGAACAACTTGACCGGATCGCGCGGACACCCGCGGCGGCCCTGGGCAGCAGCCGCGACAAGCCCAAGGAGGAGGACGGGCCGAAGATCTTCGACGCGTGCCGGAGCAACGACGTCCGCTACTTCTTCTATATCGGCGGCAACGATTCGAGCGATACCTGCCGGATCGTGAGCGAACTGGCCAAGCGCAGCGGCTATGAGATGCGCTGCTTCCATGTGCCCAAGACGATCGACAATGACCTGGTGGTGAACGACCACACGCCGGGGTATGGCTCGGCGGCGCGGTACGTGGCCCTTGCCTTTATGGCTGACGATCGCGACAACGCCTCGTTGCCAGGGATCAAGATCAACGTCGTGATGGGCCGCAACGCCGGCTTCCTGACGGCGGCGAGCGCGCTGGCCCGGCAGCATGAGGGCGATGGCCCGCACCTGATCTATCTCCCCGAGGTGCCCTTTGACCCGGACCGGTTCGTCGAGGACGTGAAGCAGATGGTGGCGAAGCACAACCGCTGCCAGGTCGCCGTGAGCGAGGGGATCAAGGACAAAGAGGGCAGAGAGATCGGTGCCCGGCTGATCCAGGGCGGGCAGACGGATTCACACGGCAACGTGCAGCTCTCGGGCTCCGGGGCGCTCGGCGATTTGCTCTCGAACCTGATCAAAGAGAAGTTCAAGAGCCCCAGCGGCAAGCCCCCGCGTGTTCGGGCCGACACGCTCGGGTACCTCCAGCGCTGCTGGCCGGAGTGCAGCCCAATCGATGCCCAGGAGGCCCGCAGCGTCGGTGTCTTTGCGGCCCAGGCGGCCATGCGGGGCGAGGCGGAGGGGACGGTGGTGATGATGCGACTGTCGAACCACCCGTATCGCATCGAGAAGCACCTGCGACCGCTCGCGGATGTTGCCGCCAAGACCAAGGTGATGCCGGCGGAGTTCATCGACGGCACGCACAATGTCAGCCGCGCGTTTGTTGAGTATTGCAAGCCGCTGGTGGGCGAACTGCCGCACTTTGGTCGCGTGTGACGGGACCTCTGTCGCCATCACGCTCGATCGGTGCCGCGGCGCGGCTTGCGGGGGTTGGGCTCTTCACGGGCGCGCCCTGCGTGGTCACTATTGCCCCGCCGCTCACGGGGCTGCGGGGGCTGGTCTTCCAGCGCACGGATCTCTCGGGCTCGGCGGGGGGGCTGATCCCCGCGGCGACAGCCCGCGTCATCACCCGCCCGCGCCAGACTGTGCTGGTCGCAGAGGGTGGCGCGGGCGTG
>JBQTIJ010000191.1:0-4087 GCA_052388255.1 Phycisphaerales bacterium | reverse complement strand
CGCGTCTCGAGGTTGTCAAGGTTCATTCCGCTGCCATGCACAAGCGGCCCTGGGCTGAGCGAATGGCCCGTGCGGTGGCGGATGCCGCCCTCGAAACCGCGCGCGATGATGAGGTTTCGTGCCGCGTCATCGAGTTCCCAGCCCTGCACGGCCCGCTCGGCCCGGGCCGCGTTCTGGGCCGCTTCGAGCGCCGCATCCCGGGCGGCGCGGACCGTGTCAAAGACGCGCCGGTGCAGCGTCGGCACCTTGTCGCCCGCGAACCCCGTCCAGGTAATATCCGCGTGGATGTGCTCGTCCCCGGGCCGCCGGGCCCACATGTCGATCAGGATCCAGTCGCCACGCCGGATCGGGCATGGATGATCGGCGCTCGGCCCATAATGGGGGTCCGCGGCGTGCTCATTCACGGCCACGATCGGGCCGTCCGGCCATTCCAGCCCATCGGCCTTGAAGCGCGAACGTACGAAGTCCGCCACCTCGTGCTCCACCGGGATCATCCCCGCCTTGTGCTTGTCGCGGATATAGCCGAAGGCGGCCTTCATGGTCGCCCCCACCAAGGTGCTCGCCTGCGCGTGCCCGCGGACGGCCTGCTCCGACCAGCGTGCCACCGCCACCTGGATGAGGTCCGCGGAGGAGACAACCTCCGCGCCCATGGAGCGGATCAGTTCGACTGTCCCCGCATCCACGACCGACACCACCGGCAGGGCAGCGCCAGCCGAGTATTCCATGGCGATCCGCCGCCCCCCCACGCGCGGCCCGAGCCACTCGTGGAGATCGCGCCAACTGATGAATGTCTCGCGCGTGATCCCCCACTTCTCCGGGTCCGGGTACTGCAGCGCATCAAGCGCGTTGACGAGGAGCGCGGGCGTCCCCGTCGCCGGGATATAGAACGCCGTCCTCCGCGTGGTCCACCGCTTGGCCCCCGGAGGGCCGGGCAGCAGGCGGTTGATGACTTGGTTGTTCTGGCGAAAATCCCAGACGAGCCATCCGTCAATGCGGTGCTCGGCCATGAACGATTGCACGGGTTGCCAGTTGATCATGTGCTCACTCCGGAACAGCGGGGAGTGAGGGTAGTGGGCGCGGGCCCGGTGGGTCGGGGTTCACAGCGCAGAGCGACAGCCCCGTCTATCAGGCCGTGCCGGAATCTGGGGCCACCGCCGCCTCGGCCACGATGCCGGCCTCGGCCTCCGCGTGCCGGGCCACCATCGCGTCATACTCCGAGAAGTCGAGGGCCACGAACAGCGGCACAAACGCCGGATCAAACTGGCTCCCGGCGCAGCGCTGCAGTTCAGCCAGCACCTTCTCACGCGGCATTGCCGCCCGGTATGAGCGCGTGCTGCTCATCGCATCGAACGTGTCCGCCAGCGCGAGGATCCGACCGAAGAGGTGAATCTCCTCGGCCTTGAGCCCACGCGGATACCCGCGCCCATCGAACCGTTCGTGGTGCGTGAGCACCCCGGGGAGCACGTCCTCGAGCAGCGGAATGTCCTTGAGGATCGTGTGCCCGATCTCTGGGTGCAGCTTGATGGCCGCAAACTCCGCGTCGTCAAGCTTGCCTCGCTTGCCCAGCACCGCCTCAGGAACACCGATCTTGCCGATGTCGTGTACCAGACCGCTGATGTGCAGCCGCTCCGCCGTGGCGTCGGGGAGGCCCGCCGCGAGGGCCAGCTTGCGAGCGAGGTACGCCACGCGCTCGCTGTGACCACGCGTGTACGAGTCCTTCGCGTCGATCGCCGCCGTCATCGCCCGCAGGGTGCCAAGGAACATGGCCCGCTGGTCCGCGTAGAGGGCGGCGTTCTCAAGAAACGCGCCCACGTACCCGCCCGCGGCTTCGAGCAGTTGGGTATCGAAGCTCGACACCTGTGGATCATCCCCGCCCTTGTCGCCGCAGATCAGCAGCCCAACCAATCGCCCGCCCCGCAGGATGGGCTGCACCAGCAGTTGCTCGACCCCGCACGGAAGCGGGCGACCGTCAAGTTCAGAGAGAATCAGCGGCCGCGCGGTCATCGCGGCCTTGGTCGCCAGCGAGGGGACGGCCGCCATCACCGACACCGCGTCAAACCCGCTCCCCGCCGCACACACCGGCTCCTGTCCCGTGATGGCCGCCACGCGCGGGTCGGCCCCCGTCCACGCGACGATCCAGCCGAAGGCCATCGACTCGTGCAGGCGCGAGCAGACCGTTTCAAGGAACTCCCGGGGCCGCTTGATGTCGCTCATCGACCGACCGAGTGAATACAGCAGGTCGATCGTCTCGAAGCCGTCGGTCAGTTGGCGGGTGAACCCGGCGATGGTCTCCTGGTCCTCGCGTGCCCGCAGCGCATCGGCCGCCATCCATGCGAGGATCGGCTTCAGCGCGTTCGCCGACGCTTCGTCAAACCGGGCCAGCGGACGCAGCGCACCCCTGGCCGCCGCCAGATCAAGCTGGCCGGAGGTACACCCCACGATGAACCACTCGTCGTCAAGGGCCCGCGCGGAGAGCGCGAGCACCCCGGTGAACCCCGACCGTTCGCGGCGATGGTGCTCCGACACCGGCACCAGCCAGCACCCGGGGAAGAGCATCTTCACCGTCGGATCGGCCTCGCCCGCCCATGCCTGAGCCGCCCCGGAGACCAGCCGCGAAAGCGCGCCACAGCGCAGCCAGAGCCCCGTCGCGCCCTTGTGGTCGGGCTCCGCGATGACGCCACCCGCGCGGTCAAAGCGCCACGTGGGCAACCCCAGCAGTTGGCACCGCTCGCGCACGATCGCCCCCGCCGAGCCCGCCCGCGCGGGGTGACCCGTCCCCGCCACTTCAGTGCTCATGCCGCCTCCTTCACATGCGTCGGCCCGTGCAGGATCGCCTCCACCCGCCGGAGCAGGTCGCGCGCTCCAAACGGCTTGGCCATGGTCTCGCGGATGTTCGTCTGCCCCAGTGTGTTCGGATCGAGAATGTGCCCCCGCGCCGTCAGCATCAGCACCGGGATGTTGGCGGTCTGCGCGTCCGCTCGCAGGTGCAGACACATCTCCAGCCCGCTCATCCGCGGCATCTGCAGGTCCGTCACCACCATATCCGGACGGTGGGCCCGCACAAGCTCGAGCGCCTCTTCCCCGTCGCGGGCTTCGTGGACGGTGTGGCCAGCACTCCGGATCTTCGCCACCACGATGGCGCGGATGTGGTTCTCATCGTCGGCCACCACCAGCGTCTTTGGGGATGAGGTCCCCGCGCCGAGCGCAGTGGTCTGGGCAAAGCCCGCGGGCGTGTTGTTCTGCGGTTGTTCCAAGGGCTGGTCTCCTCCGAGGCCGTTGCCGACGCGCAAGATTCGCTCATCTCACGATCGGCCTTCGAGCATCGACCCCGGGCCCCTCTCTCTTGACCGGGCGGCAACCTCACCCCCCGCCTGTCGGCGAATGGGACGTGAAGCTCTGCGTCCTTGGGCGGACCGGCGAAGCCACCCGCCCCCTTGAGCGGGGTTTCCACCACCCACTTGGCTCGATAACCACGCCCTGTCGGCTTACCCGCCCAGCGTCAATCCATCATGGGCCAGCCGCATGCCTTCAGGAAGCTCCGCATTGGTCGCGGCATGCCCCATGTCATGCGACATATGGGTGAAGTACGTCCGCTCCGGCCCGATCCGTTCTGCGATGCCTTGGGCGTCACTGAGCGTCAGGTGCGTGGGGTGTTTGCGGTGCCGCAGGGCATCGAGTACCAGCGTCCGCAGACCTTGCAGTCGCGGGTACGTCTCGGGCGGGATACGGCTCACGTCGGTGCAATAGGCAAGTGGAAAAGGCGAACCCGCGGCCCCGAGAGGCGAGACGGCCTCCACCCGGAACCCGAGCACGGGCAGGTTGCCGTGGAGCAACCGCAGCGGAACGAACCTCATGCCGAAGAGCTCGATCGAGGTTTGCGCGTCGATGGTTCTCGGAATGAGCGTGGCGACGAACGAGTCGTTGATGTTCGCGGCCTTGTCAAAGATGTGCTGGTAGACCCGCCGCAGGTGGTCCATGGTGTGCGGTTCGGCGAAGATGTCGATCGGCGACTGTTGCAGGACGTTGAACCGCCGCACCTCGTCAAGCCCGAAGGTGTGATCAACGTGGTTGTGGGTAAAGAAGATCG
>JBQTIJ010000190.1:0-6742 GCA_052388255.1 Phycisphaerales bacterium | reverse complement strand
TGTGATCTTCCTGATCCTGGTGATCGTGCAGTTTGTGGTGATCACCAAGGGCGCGACGCGCATCAGCGAGGTGGCAGCGCGGTTCACACTCGACGCGATGCCGGGCAAGCAGATGGCGATCGATGCCGATCTCAACGCCGGGATCATCAACGAGCAGGAGGCACGACGCCGGCGCGAACGCATCGGCCAGGAGGCGGACTTCTTTGGCGCGATGGACGGCGCGTCTAAGTTCGTCCGGGGGGATGCCATTGCGAGCATCATCATCACGATCATCAACGTCCTCGGAGGGATGGCGGTGGGGATCATCGACCGGGGGTGGGAGCCGGCCCAGACCGCCAGCGTCTTTACCAAACTGACGATCGGCGATGGCCTGACGTCGCAGATCCCGTCGTTTGGCATCGCGATCGCCTCCGCGCTGATCGTGACGCGCTCGGGGAGCAAGGACGAACTGGGCAAGGAGTTCACCGGGCAACTCCTGAGCCAGCCCACAGGCCTGGCTATCACCGCCGGATTTCTGGTAGTGCTCTCCATGACACCGCTGCCGACGATCCCCTTGCTGGCGACGGCGCTGCTGCTGGGGGTGACGGCCTTTGCGCTGACGGCGGGCAACCGGGCGGCGCGGAAGCAGGCGAAACTCGACGCCGCGTCGCCCAAAGCGACGAAGATCGAGCCCCCCGCGCCGGAATCGCTCCTGAAGCTCGACACCATTGAACTTGAGGTGGGCTTTGGGCTGGTGGCGTTGGTGGACGCCGGCCAGGGAGGGGACCTGCTCGAGCGCATCAGCGCGATCCGCCGGCAACTGACGGTCGAACTGGGCGTGATCATGCCCCCGGTGCGCATCCGCGACAACCTGCAGCTCCCGCCCACGGAGTATCGCCTGAAGATCAAGGGCAACACCGTGGCACGGGGCATCAGCATGCCCGGAAAGTGGCTCGCGATCGATCCCGGCATTGCGTCGGGCCCGATCGCGGGCGAACCGGCGAAAGAGCCGGCCTTTGGCCTCGATGCTCGCTGGATCGAGCCATCGCAGAAGTCACAGGCCGAGGCCCTCAACTACACCGTGGTCGATGCCACGAGCGTGGTGGCGACCCACCTGACTGAGATGGTCCGGACGCACGCATCGGACCTGCTCTCGCGTCAGGAGGTCAGCGAACTGGTGGCCCAGCTCAAGGCGCGGGCCCCGAAACTGGTGGAAGAGGTGGTGCCCACGGTGGTCAAGACCGGGGACCTGCACCGCGTGCTCCAGAACCTGCTGCGCGAGCGGGTGCCCATCCGGGACATGGAGACGATCGTCGAAACCCTCGCCGATTGGTCGGCCAAGACCAAGGACCTCGACGTGCTGACGGAGTATGTCCGCAACGCGCTCCGGCGGACCATCTGCCAGCAATATGCGGCCCCCACCGACCCGGCCCAGCAGGTCGCCGGTGGCGGGCCCGCCCTCGCCCCCGGCCGCCCGCGCCTGGTCTGCATCACGCTCGACCCGGCCCTCGAAGACCAGATCAACAGCTACATTGATCGCTCCGCCGCGGGGACGAGCGTGAACATGCCCGCGAGCGTGGCCCAGGCCGTGACGGGCCAGATCATGCAGGGGATCGCCAAGCTCAACGCGGCCTCTCACCAACCGGTGGTCATCGCCTCTCCGCCGGTGCGGGCTGTCGTCCGGCAACTGCTTGAGCCCGTTTCGCCTGCGGCGGCGGTGCTGGGGTACAACGAGGTCGCCTCGGGGGTGGATGTTGAGTCGATCGCGCTGATACCACCTGTGGCTTCTGGCCCGCAAGCGGCGGTCGGGGCGGCGGCCTGATCCTCTGACCCCCTGCCACCGGCGCTCCTGACCATGCCTCTCTCTGCCGACATCCTGTACACATCGCTTTGGTCGGGGCCACACGATTCGGGCTTCTCGCTATGATCCGCACCGCGCGGCCGGACGAAGCCCCTGACTTTGTTCGCTCGCACTGCGGCAACCCGGCGGAGCCCGGGTTCAACCTGTCATGGATGGCACGCGATGACGCTGCGAACCTATCAAGCACCCACGATGGCCGAGGCCCTGTCGAAGGTCAAGAAGGACCTCGGCAAGGATGCTGTCATCCTCCGCACACGCGAGTTCCGCAAAGGGGCGGTGCTTGGGCTCTTCGGCAAGCCCACGGTGGAGATCACGGCCTCGATCGGTGTGAACGTGGCTCGCCCCCGCGGCATGGCGGCTTCGCCCGCACAGTCGGACACGCTGGCGCCCGGCCCCGCGCTCCAGCGTGCTTATGGCCTGACGGCCAAAGTCGCTTCACCTTTGCGCGAAGTCTCGGGCGCAGCGCCTCTGCCCGCCATGGTCGCCGATGCCCGGGCGGCGGTGGCGACGGCGAACGTCTCCGCGGCTGTCTCGGGGATTCAGCCGGAGATTCGGGAGGAGTTGGCGGCGATCCGGACGCTCCTCGGGCAGGTCCTGCAGGACAACGCGAAGGCGGCGGCTCGTGCGCCGGAACATGCCCAGATCGCGGCGGCGATGCCGCGCGAGTTGCTCACCGTCTATCTGAAACTCATCCAGCAGGATGTGGGGCGGCAGATCGCCGACAAGCTCGCGGCCGACCTTCGCGACGAGTTGACACCCGCGGAACTTGCCGACGCAGAGGTTGTTCGGCAATCGACCCTTCGGAAACTTGAGTCGTTGATCCCCGCTGATTCCGGGCTCAGCCCGCCGGTGCGGCAGAGCGATGGTCGCCCGCAGACCATGGCCTTCATCGGCCCAACCGGTGTGGGCAAGACCACCACCATCGCCAAACTCGCCGCGACCTATCGGCTCCGACACGGCCGGAAGGTGGGGCTCATCACGGCGGACACGTACCGGATCGCGGCGGTCGATCAGCTTCGGACCTACGCCAACATCATCGGGGTCCCGCTGCGGGTGGCGCTGACGCCCGAAGAGATGGCGACGGCCTGCGCCAGCATGGGCGAGATGGACGCCATCCTGATCGACACGGCGGGACGCTCCCCCACCGACGACGACCGCCTGAACGAACTGGCGGGTACGCTCGTGGCGGCCCGGCCGCACCAGACCCACCTTGTGCTCGCGGGAGTGGCGGGAGAGGCCGCGCTGCTGCAGACGCTCGACCGGTTCGGCCCGATGAACCCGTCGCGGGTGATCTTTACCAAACTGGACGAGGCCGCGAGTTTCGGGGTGATGCTGAACGTGCTGGGCACGCTCTCGGCGACCGCGCCCGGGCTGCGGATCAGCTATGTGACCACTGGGCAGGAGGTCCCCGACGACATTGAGCCGGGCCGCCCTGACCGCCTGGCCCGCATGGTGCTCGATGGGGTGACCGAACGCTCCGGCCATGGGGAGCGCCGCACATGAGTATCCGTGCCGGCGGCGAGCGTGCAGAGAGCGTCGCGCCCCCTATTTCCCTTCCGCCATCGACGGCCCAAGGTGACCAGGCGTCGCGCCTGCGGGCCTTGGTTGATCTGCTGGGGCGGCAGAGCGCAGGTCCGGGTGCGAACGGATCGGTGCCTGAAACGGTCACTCCCCCCGCGGCCGCGGGTGCCTCCACCGCAGTCCACCCGGCCATCCGGGTCAATGCTCGACCGCATGGGCTTCCGATCGAGGTGACATCGGTCTTGACAGAGCGCACGGAGAGTCCGGTCTACACGATCAACGTCCCCGATAGCGATGCGGCGACGGTGCACGTGCCGAGCGGGCCGCGCGTGCCGCCCCGGCCCGAGCCGCGGGCTGCGCTCCGACACCAGGCACGGCTGATCACCATTGCCTCAGGCAAAGGGGGCGTGGGGAAGACCTCCTTAGCGGTGAACCTGGCCATCGCGCTCACGGCCAAAGGGCAACGGGTGACACTGCTCGACGCCGACCTCGGAACCGCGAACGCCGACCTGCTCTGCGGACTCAACCCCGCGGCCCGGATCGAGCATGTCCTGGGCAGGGGCGACCGCTCGCTGGCGGATATCGCGCTCGCGGCCCCGGGTGGATTCAAGCTGGTGCCGGGATCGGTGGGCCTTGGCCGCATGGCTGACCTTGGCGAGGATGACCGGCGGCGGCTGGTGCGTGCGATCGCCGATCTTGAGACCACGGCGGACGTGGTCTTCGTGGATGCCGCGGCGGGGATCGGTTCACTGGTCACGACCTTTGTGAACGCGGCGGACCTCACGCTGGTGGTGGCGACCCCCGAGCCGACCTCGATCGCGGATGCGTATGCACTGATCAAGGCCTCTTGCGCCGAACGCCCGGCCCGGGGCGCGAACTTCGCGCTGGTGGTGAACCAGGCCCAGAGCGAAGCCGAGGCGAACACCGTCCACACGCGGATCAGCGGCGTATGCAGAAAGTTCCTTGGCCTCTCGCTCCCGTTGGCGGGGTGGATCGCGCAGGATCAGCACGTTGCCCAGTCGGTCCGTGCGCGGAGGCCGCTGATGCTGCGCTCGCCGCATTGTGCCTCAGCAGTGGCTGTCTCACGGCTGGCCACCACGCTCGCGAAGCACTTCCGGCTCTCCCCCGCGGCCTCCATCGCGCCGGCGAGCGAACCAGGAGCGCTGCAGCGGCTCTCGCTTTGGCTGGCCCACTTTGCATCTTGAGCCGTTCCCGCTGGGTTCTTTTTGCTTGCGGCCCCGCACGGGCTGCCCTCAACACCCCTCGTAGGGTGGTTTTGTACGGTGTGGAGGGCCTGCGCGGGCGGGAATTGCGGCTGGCCCCTTCGTTGCTGCTGAAGCCCGCCTCTGAATGGGCCGAGACATGGATTGAAGTCAGGGGCGATCTCCGTGCGCTCGGGCCCGGGATCGCTTCCAAGAACCTTGCGGGAAAGGGAACAAGCACTCGTGTTCAGCGGATCCTCAACCAAGATCATCGCCGCCTGCATGGCCCTCACGGCCTTCGCGGTGGCCGTGGTCGCGGGGGTGGCCGCGGAGAACGGTGTGGACGTGGTGCTCACCCGTGCCCTGTGGTCGATGGGCCTGGGCGGGTTGGTGGGCATTGTCATCGGGGCCGCGGCTGAAGCGGCGGTGGCGACGACGATCCGCGATCTCTCTGCGCAGGGTGACCTTTCCGATTCATCCGCGCCCTTGGAAAGTTCTGCACCAAAGAAAGCCACAAGTTAGTCACATCACCTTTTTTTGTTGCTCGCACTCCCGGCTTGGGCTAATCTCTGCATTGCTCAGCCCCAAGGATGGGACCACTGAGCAACATTCCAAAGCGGCGGGCACTCGCTCGCCGGCATGATCCGAACGATTGGTCAAGGAGCCGACCATGTCCCGGATGAGAGCGCCTCTCGCACGCCCTCTGTCAACCCCACGAACAACCGGCAAGGCCGCGGCCCGAGTGGTCACGTCACCTCGCTTGGTGGTCACCACCACGAAGGCCAAGGGCAAAGCGGCGAAGGCCGATGCGCCGCCCAAGTCGCTGAGCCAAGTCAGCGGGAAAGCCGCGGGCAAGAGCGGTCAGCGCTCCGAGCCCAAGCTGCGGCTGACGAACGTGCTCGACAGCGTGCCGCTGCCGAAACTGTGGGTGCAGTACCGGACGACCTTTGACGTGAAGATCCGGAACTACTTCTGGGAGAAGTACATCCACCTTGTCCGCTTCATCGCGGAGAAGACGTGGGCCCGCCTCCCTGATGAGGTGGACCTGCACGACCTGATCTCGGCCGGACAGTTCGGCCTGATGGACGCGATCAATGCCTTTGATCCTGACCGGGGCGTGAAGTTCGAGACGTACTGCGCCAACCGGATCAAGGGTGCCATCCTCGATGAACTGCGGGCCGTCGACTGGGTGCCCCGGCTGGTGCGGCACCGGACATCCAAGGTGGATGCCATCGCCAACCGCTTCAGCATGTCGCACGGGCGCATGCCCACCAAGGACGAGCTCGCGGGAGAGCTGGGCGTGCAGGGCGAGGAATGGGACAAGATCGACAAGGACAGCAAGGCCGTCGGCACGGTCTCACTCTCGCGCAAGTGCTTCACCTCGGACGGCAACAAGGACGTGCTGGAGATCGACGTCATCCGCGATGAATCGCAGGCCAACCCCCTGCAGGAGAGCCAGCGGCGCGACATCAAGGAGATTCTCACCCGCGGTCTCTCGCGGGCTGAGCGGCTGATCGTGCTTCTGTACTACTACGAAGAAATGACCATGAAGGAGATCGGGGCCACCCTTGATCTCTCCGAGAGCCGCGTGAGCCAGATGCACTCATCCATCCTCGCCCGGCTGAAGGCGCAGATGCAGCACAAGGCCCGCGACCTTCAACCCGAACTCGCCGACTGATCTTCCACCCCCTCCCCACCACCCGGGGAGAACGGTTGGCCCAAGCGAACGTTCACGACGCCCCGGTGCTCTCAGCCGGGGCGTTGTGTTTTTGGGGCCGGGGCTCATACGGTGGCAGTATGGACAATGCTGCCGCTGAGTTTCGGTCACTGCTCCGTTCCACCTGCACACCCATCCCCGGCGCTTTCAACGGATTGTGCGCACGGGCCGTGCGTCAGGCGGGGTTCAAGGCGGCGTACGTCTCCGGCGCCGCGACGAGCGTGTGCGCCGGCGTGCCGGATGTGGGGCTGCTGACGCTTGAGCACTTCTGCCGGGTGATCCGTGAAGTGCGGATGGCGGGGGGCCTGCCGGTACTGGCGGACGCAGACACCGGATTCGGCGAGGCGGAGATGGTCCGCCGGACGGTGATCGAGTACGCCCGGGCCGGCGCGGCCGGGCTGCATATTGAGGACCAGCAGTTCCCCAAGCGGTGCGGGCACCTTGACGGCAAGGCGCTGGTCC
>JBQTIJ010000189.1:0-9211 GCA_052388255.1 Phycisphaerales bacterium | reverse complement strand
ACCGTGTCGCGGGGCTCTGGCTGGCCGATCGGCTGGCCGACCGGTTGGCGGTTCAGCCGGAGTTGGTTGATGCCGTCACGGAGGTCGTTCGCGGCCGCGCCACACTCCCTGAAGCGCACGCATGGCGGGCTGAACGCACGGCCCGCCGCCTGATGACCGAGATCCGTGTGATGTGGCGCGGCCAGGCCACGGAGGGAGCCCAAGTGGCCGGCGTGCCCGCTCTCAAAGGCGACGCGGCATGACCAGCACGCTCCTTCCCACACCGGTGGTCGATGCGCCGGTCGTTCGGCTCGCGGGGGCGGCGAGCGAGACCGCGGCAGGTGAATCCTGGGCCGATTTTGCTGGGCTGAGTGAGTGGTGGGCCACGGGCCTCCTCGCGCTGGTGGTCATCGGCGTGGTCGTGCTGCTTGCATCGATGGTCTTTCGCTGGTGGTATGGCCTCTCCCATGTTCAGCGGGCCACCTGGTGGCTCTCGCGCCGGGCTGGCCTGTCGAATGCCGACCGGCGGCTGCTGAAGGCGCTGGCGCGGGCTCGCGAGGGTGTGGAACCGGTGGCGGTAATGCTGAGTGCTGGCGCGTTTGATCGCTGCGCGGTCGGCCTCGCATCCGCCGGGGGAGAAGGGGTAACACGCGCAGCGATTCAGCGCCTTCGCACCCGCCTGCACGGTCGATGAGCAGCCCCGATCTCTGAAGCGGTGGCTTACGCTCCGGGCATGAACCCGCTTGCGCGGATGCTGGACGCGAATGCAAACCGGGCCCGGGAGGGCCTGCGCGTGATGGAGGATGTCGCGCGCTTTGCCCTTTCCAGCGCGGCCCTCTCTGCCGAGATCAAGACCCTGCGCCATGATCTGCGCGAGGCCATCGACGCCCTTGGGTTTGACGAGGTCAGTCTCGTTGCGGCCCGCGATACGGAGGGTGACGTCGGCACCAGCATCAAGACCGCAGCGGAGGGCCGACGCGACGACCTGCGTTCGATCGCAGTGGCGGCGGCCCGGCGCGTTACCGAGGCGCTCCGCGTGATGGAGGAGTGTGCGAAAGCCGACCATGTGGGGCGCGCGGCGCCGATGATCGAGCGCGTGCGTTATCGCGCCTATGGCGCCGAGAAGGCGCTGACACTGGCCTTGGCGGGGACACGGGCTCCGCAGTGGCGGCTGTGTGTGCTGCTGACCGAATCGCTCTGCCGCCTGCCCTGGTTGAACGTGGCCCGCGCGGCCATGGCCGGTGGAGCGGATTGTGTTCAGCTCCGCGAGAAAGGCCTCCTCGCGGCGGAACTTCTTTCGCGGGCAAGAGCGCTCGTCAACGCCGCCTCCGAGGCGACGACACGCGTGAGCATCATCATCAACGATCGGCCTGATGTGGCCATCGGAGCCGGTGCCGATGGGGTACACCTCGGTCAGGACGACCTGCCCGCGGACGTGGTACGCGGGCTGCAATCAGACGGCCGCCGGCTGCTCATCGGTATCAGCACGCACAACGGTGCGGAGGCCCAGCGCGCGATCGAGGCGGGGGCGGATTACTGCGGCGTGGGAGCGATGTTCGAGACAGCGACCAAGGCGCGGGTTCCCAGCGGGTTGGGATGGTTGCGGGAATACGTCGAGCACGAGACTTGGTCACGGACACCGCACATGGCCATCGGCGGCATCACCCCGGAGAACGTGGCGCTGGTGGTGAACTCCGGCGCATGCGGCGTCGCGGTCAGTTCATGCGTCTGCGGCGCGGGCGATCCGGCCGCGGTCTGCCGCGATCTGCGGGCGGCTATCGAGCGCGGCGCGACATAGCCCGGTCGATCTCGCGCTGGCTCTCGCGCTCCTTGATGGTCTGACGCTTGTCGCCCCGGGTCTTGCCCGATCCGACGCCGATCAGGCACTTGGCGTAGCCGTTCTTGAAGTAGATCTTGAGCGGCACAAGGGTGTTGCCCTTGATGTCCTGGGCCTTGCACAACCGGGCAATCTCCCGCTTGTGGGCCAGCAGTTTGCGGGTCCGGGTCGGGCTCGTGGCGACAGCGGTGCGGGAGGGTGCGTATTCGGCGATGTTGACCCCGTGAAGGTACAGCGCGGGCTCGGGCATGAGCTGGGCCCGGACGTACCCCTCGCCCAGCGACACCTGCCCGGAACGCACGGACTTCACCTCGCCTCCGCCGAGCACAATGCCGCACTCGAGCGTCTCGCCGATGGTGTAGTCAAACCGCGCCTTGCGGTTCTCGATCGTCTTGGGCTCATCATCGCGGTGTTTGCTGGCCATCGGGTGTCCGCCATCGGACGCCGCAAGGGTACACAACGCATCCGCGCCCACCACCCGCGCGGCGCGCCGTCACTCGGCCCGCACGGGGCTCGTGACCTTCCCCACCCCGCTGATCTCGACCTCCACCAGGTCGCCCGCCTTCAGGAACACGGGTGGAGTCCGGGCCGCGCCGACCCCGCTTGGCGTGCCCGTCAGAATGACCGTGCCGGGGAGGAGCGTGGTGCCCCGGGAGAGTTCGCTGATCAGGGTAACGACGTGAAAAATCATGTCCGATGTTCCTGAGTCCTGCATGACCTCGCCGTTCAGCCGCGTGACCAACCGAAGCTCGTTGGGGTCGGCGACGCTCGCGGCGGGCGCGAGATCCGAAAGGGGGCAGAACGTGTCGAAACCCTTGCCACGACAGAACTGCCCCCCGGCTCCCTGCTTCTGCCACCAGCGCGCGGAGACGTCGTTGGCGGCGGCGTATCCAAGGACATGCTGGAGGGCATGCTCGCGCGAAACATCACGCGCAGCCCGGCCGATGATCACGGCGAGTTCGCCCTCGTAATCCACTTGTGGGGTCTCTTGGCAGATGCGCGGGATGACGATGGTCTCGCCCGAAGGGATGATGCTGAAGGGGTTCTTGGTGAAGACCACCGGCCTCTCCGGGGGGGGGCCCCCCATTTCCTTTGCGTGCTTGGCGTAGTTCTGGCCGATGCCGAAGACGCAGCGGAGGGGGAGGGCGGGGATGGAACGGTCGGCGTTGCCGGCCACGGCGGCCCCGAACTCGGTGCGGACGATCTTCATGGTCGGAGCGTATGGTGCAGCGCCCACGTCGGGCACGGATGATCGATCACGGTGGGCGAGCGGGCATGAGGCAAAGAGCCATCAAGATCTTCTGGTCGGTTCTCCGGTGGGTGTGGGCCGCAGTAACACTGCGCAGCGGCAGCAAGATGAAGCGTGCCACGGCGATGGCGCGCTGGCAGAGCCGGGTCGGGTTCTTGGCGACGGCAGTGGTGCTCTTCGCCTTTGTGCAGGGGTACACGGATCGGTTCGAGTGGATCACGCTCGACTGGCGGGCCAACTACTTCGCCAAGGCCAACGCCCAGCCGAGCGACAAGATCGCGCTTGTGGGCATCGACGATGTGGCGACCCAGACGGTGGCCCGCTGGCCCTGGCCCCGGCGCATGCTTGCGGAGGTGATCGACGAACTCCGCATCGCGGGGACCCGTGTGGTCGCGCTCGACTTGCTCCTTGATGACCCCAGTGGCGAGCGCGTTGTCCCCGCGCCCCCGAACCCCAACGCCGTCGCGACCGACCGCGACAAGCAGGACCGCTTCTACGAGACGCTGGTCGAGCGGATCAAGGACGATGAACTGCTGGCCGCGGCGATCAAGCGGCACGGCTCGGTGATCGTCGCCGGCCGGTTCAAGCTGACAGGCGATGGCGACGAGCCGCCGCCCGACCCCGCAGCAAACGAGACGAAGCCCGAGCGTCCGCCGACCGCCGCCGCGGGTGAGGAGCGGCGTGCCAGGACCGTGACGGTGGGGGACATCTTCAAGGCCGCGGAGGACCTTCGGGCAGCCGAAGAAGCGACCGGGCAGGGGCCGCAGGGTGTGAGTATCGACGATCGACGGCGGCTGGAGAACGACGTCATCCTGCTCCGCCCGGATGCCCGTGAGCGGCTGGGTGCCCAGTTGCTCGGAGCGGAGTTCCTCTCCGCGTCGCGCGGGGGCGAGATCGAGACCTTCAAACTGAGGTTCGATCAGGCATACGTGCTGGCGCAGCGCGGCGCGGATTCGGCCCTCACCCGCCCGAGCTTGGTCGCGCAGTCGCTCTTCGGCAACACGGTGCCCTTCGCGATGTCGATCGACCCGTCGCCGCCCGTGCGCGTGCTGGGCGTGGCGGCGGCGCGGCTGGGCAACGTGACATTCGACAGTTTCGACGGCGACGACAAAGTCCGTCGCGTGCCACTGTGGCTTGAATATCACGGCCGGCTGTGGCCGAACCTTGGCCTGGCCGCCGCGATGCAGTATGAGAAGCTCCCGCTCTCCGCCGTCACGGTGGGGCCGGAAACCACCTATTTGGAGATGCCCGACGGCGAGTTCGTGAAGATCCCCACCATGCAGAACGAGCAGAAGGTGGGCAAGTTCCAGGGGCTGCACTACATCAGTTGGCCGCGCGGGCAGAAACCCGATTCGGTCACGGACCTGAAGGGGTGGGAGTGGCAGTTCTTCAACGAAACGCTGTACACGTCGGAGGCATCGCGCCGTGCCCGCGAGGCGGAGGTGAGCGATGATCCGGTGGTGCAGAGTAAACGGCTGACCTCGCGCAGCGAGTTCGCCACCGTGAGCGCCGGTATCTGCTACGAGCCCGCGCTACTCAACGAGCGGGCACATGAGAACCTGGTCGAACTCGGTGCGGCCGCGACCACGGTGCTGGTGCCCATGGGTGTCCTCGAAGGCGAGGCCCGGGGTGATTGGGAGTTCATCATCAGCCAGTTGGCGACCATGGACTTTCGCGAAACGCAGACCGTGACGGACTGGGGTGCCCTGCGGGAGCAGTGCGAGACCCTCGCGGCGGACCTGCGACGCCACATCGCGGAGGAGGCCGGGCTGTCGCTGCAGGCGGTGGGGGAGTTGGTGGGGGACGGCTCGGAGGCGGGGTACCGGCGCGCCCTTGGGCTCTCGTACGGGCGCGAGATCATGGAACGGCCGGAGCCCGATCGGTCGATCGCGATGGTGCGGTTTGAGAACTGGCAGGAGACGCTCAGGGTGCTCCGCGAGGCGCCGCGCCAGATCGATAAGGCGATCGCCAATATCGCGGAAGTCCGGCGCGAGTTGACGCTCCGGCTCAACGGTCGCATTGTGTTCTTCGGTTACATCGCCACCGGCGCCATCGCGGACTTTGTGACTACCTCGATCGACTCCAAAACGCCCGGCGTTCTGCTGCACGCGGCCGTCGCCAATGCCGTGCTCACTGGTGATGCCAAGCGGCCTTGGTGGGTGGTCTGGGACCTGCTGCTCGTCGCGGGCTTCGGGATCATGGGCACCTACATCGGAGTCCGGTCAGACGTCGTTAGCGGCCCGGTGGTGATCGCCGGCGTGATCGTCGGGTGGTACTACTTCAACGGCTTTGTCTGCTGGCGCGGCTACGACATCATCGCGTCGATCGGTGGCCCGGGCGTGGCGGCGCTCACTGCGGGGGCCGTGGTCTTCCTCCACCGATTCTTTATCGAAAGCCGCGACCGCCGGCGCGTTGAGGACAGGTTCAAGGCCTATGTCGCGCCGGACGTCGTCGATGAACTCGTGAACAACCCAGAGCTCGCCTCGATGGTGCCGCTGCAGCGCGACATGACCGTCATGTTCACCGACGTGGCCGACTTCACCACGACCTCCGAGCGCCTCGGCCCGGTCAGACTCGCTCAGTTCCTTGACAAGTACCTCGGTGAGATGACCAAGATCCTCCAGGCCAACCGCGGCACCCGCGACAAGTACCTCGGCGACGGCATCATGTGTTTCTGGAACGCCCCGCGTGAGGACCTCGAACACGCCCACAACGCCTGCATCACCGCCGTCAAGATGCTCATGCGCGTGGACGAGATGAACGACGCCGCTGGCTTCGGTGACGCGGGACGGATCCTTGTCCGCATTGGCATCGCCACCGGCTCGCTTATGGTCGGTGACTTCGGCAATCCTCCTGTCAACTCCTCGTACACCGTCCTCGGCGACACGGCCAACCTCTCCTCGCGGCTGGAAGGTGCCAACAAGTTCTTCGGGAGCCGCATCCTCGTCAACCAGCGCACCAAGGAGGCCGCGGGCGAGGGGTTGCGCTGGCGGCCGATCGGCAAGGTGAACGTCAAGGGTAAGAAGGAGGCCGAGACGCTCTGGGAACTCGTTGGCGATCTCGCGCCCCACGGCCCCGCCACCGACGAGTGGATCGCCGCGACCCAGATGGCAGTGACCGCCTACCAAGCGGGGAACCTCGACGAGGCATGGGATGCGTTCGAGAACATGGCCCGCCGCTTCGGCGACAAGAAGATGGCCGAAATCTACCACGATTCGATCACGCTCTGGCGGGCCCGACCCGACCGCGACGAGGCCTTTGATGGGTCGATCGTGCTGACCGAGAAGTGACGGTCTCGCCGTTCTTCGCCTGCCGCGAGCTTCAGCGCGGTTTGCCCCATCCCACCCCTGCAGAAGACGATAAACCCCGTTTTGGCCTCAAAATGCGGGAACACTGCGTGGGTCCGCAGACGCACATATCGTTGAGTCGTCCGGGCATTGGGTGCGCTCGCTTTTGGGCGTACTTTGAATGCTCGACTGAGGGTGGTGGCCAGTCGCGTCCGCGGCGGCCTTGGAGAAGTTCATCATGAACACGATGCCCCGCTCGATCGTCGCAACCGCTCTTCTGGCGTCCTTGGCCGGAACGGCCCTCGCGCGCCAAGACGCCGCGAAGCCCGTTGACCCGCCCGCGACCACTCCCGCTGAGGCGGCCCCGGCCCAGCCGGTGGTCACACCATCGACCGACGGCGCATCCCGTCCGGCCGACGCCACGCCGACGCCCATCGTCGTCAAGGCGGTGCAGGGTTCAGTCGCGCTCAGCATGGAGAAGAAGGGCTCCCGCAAGCGGGTCAAAGCGGGCGACGTGATTCCTGAAGGCGCGTACATCTTCACCGGCCGCGATGGACGGGTGCAGATCCAGGTCGGCATCGGCCAGGTCTTCACGATCGACAGCTTGAGCGAAGTCCGTCTCTCCGAAGCCATCGCCACCCAGGGCAAGGAGAAGACGACCGTCGACATGCCGTACGGTCGCGTGAAGTTTGATGTCACAAGCACGGCCATCGCCAACGACGTGCAGATCGCCAGCCCGGACACCACGCTTGCGGTCAAGGGCACCAGCGGTGGAATGGAAGTCGTCCAAGGTTTCCCGACCTTCGCGTTCGGCGGCGAGACCAACTCCGGCCGGTTCACCATCACCTTCCCGCAGCGCGTTGTGGCGACCATTGTCGGCAGCGAGGGCGCGAACTCCGACTCGCCTGACCCGGCGGCGCTCGCGGCTCAGGGCTCATATGTTGAAGTCGGGGATGGTCTGTCGCGTTTCGGCGATGAGATCGAGTTCGTCTTTGACTTCAACACGGTCTTCCAGCGCGTCTTCGGGGTCGGCGATACTCAGGGCATCGGCATCGCCCCCGCCCTCACCGGCACGTTCGTCTATGACGAAGAGTCCGGCAACATCATCCTCTTCGACCCCTTCCCGGATGATCCAGAGGCCGAGCCGCTGATCGCCGGCACCCCGACCAACTTCAATCCTGAGGCGGCCTTTGTCGGCTCGGCCCTGCGGCGCACGCCTGCGGGGACCCAGTTCCTTCGGCTCGAGTCCGACGGGTCGAGCAGTTCTCGCCTGCTCGGCTTCATCCTCGGTTTCGGCGAACGGCCCGCCACGCAGCTTGCGACCTTCTCGACCGTGCTCAACGGGCTTGCCACGCTCGGCGACTCCATCTACTCCGTGGAATATCCCGTCGGCGAGGTCAGCGCGCCAACGGGCATCGGCACGTTCCACGTTGAGCGGCTGGTTTCCCTTAACCCCGCAATGGGAACTGTCCACGGGTCCATGCAGTTCGGCACTCCACTTGAGGGCGGGCTCGGCGCGTTCACCTCGCGGGGGACATTGCTCGTCGCCGGGCGCCTCCCGGAGTTCACGAATCTCAGCAACGGCAACGCCGGGTACCTCGGTGCCAACGCCATGATCCTCGAGGTCGATCCCCGCATCAACTTCCTCAGCCGCGCTCTGAGCGATGTGACCGACGATTTCGCGGTTGTGGACTTTGACACAATCCTCCCCGACGACCTGAACCCACTCTTCAAAGCGTCGATCACGAATCAGACCGTCACCGGCATGTCGCAATCGCGTGCCACATTCGGCGGCGGCGTGGGTGTCGGTTCGAACAACTTCGTGCTGCAAATCAACCTTCGCGCCAATGTCGACGGCACGCCGCGCGATATCTCCCTGATCCTCAACGGCGATTCCGCACGGGTGCCCGGCGACGTGCCCCTTCGTCTCGTGGGTCCATCGCCCCAATCTGTCCGCGATTTCGCGACAGAGACGGCCACCCCGGCCGGTTCGGTCCTCCTTGGTGCTGCCCCGGCTCATGTGGACGGGTTCATCCCCACGCTCTTCGGTCAGATGGCCTACAGCGAACTCGCCCTCGCTTCCGGCGTGGTCGAGCGGCTTGCCCGGAATGCGATCCTCAGCACGGCGGTCAGCCCCTTCGACTGCATGGTGAGTCTTGATCTCAACAACCTCGCCGGGTTCCTCGCGAACCACACCATGCAGCGCTCCGGGATGGGCGCGAGCATCTTTGACCTGCGGGCCGGGCTCCCGAACGGTCACCCCTGCCTTGCCCCGGGCCAGCCCGGAATCGGCCTGACAGGTGAGACCTTCTTCGTCTACGACTTCCAGTCCCAGAGCATCATCGAACGTGACCTCAACAACAACAGCGTGACGCGCTTCTCCGGGGTCACCAGCGAAGGCGATCTCGCTGATACCACGGTGTCTATCGATCCGCAAACAGGGCACTCGCTGCTTCTCGCGCTCGAGATTGCGGTCGTTCCCGATGGCGGATACGGAGGGAGTACCACGTTGACGCGGCTCCTCGCCTTCGATCTCACCATCGGCGGGTCCGGGTTCAACACTCACACGGAGTTCTCTGGCGGTTCCAATGCCGAGATCGTCTTCAGAGGTCTCACGAGTTTCGGTGCCTCGCTCTATGCCTCCGGCTTCGCTTCAGAGGATGGGAGCTTCCAGGCCGGCATCTTCGGCCTGAACCTCTCAAACTCGTCGTTCGCGCTCGCGGTCGATCCCGGGATCGTGCTAATCGGTTGTCTTTTCGCGGCGCCAAGGCCCCGCCCCCAATTAACGATACTGGGTTCGGTACGTTACAAAGATACACAATTAGGCCACCCCAAAAGGATTGTATTGGTCCCGCGGAA
>JBQTIJ010000188.1:0-1809 GCA_052388255.1 Phycisphaerales bacterium | reverse complement strand
GGTCCAGCCGCGGCGACCGGCTCAGCGCATGGGGTAGGGCGAGAGGCGCGTAGGGCGATCGAGGAGGAAGAGCACGCCAAGGTCGCGGTTGAGGCCGCGGAGGTTCTCATCGAAGGTGACGGTGTACTGATTGTCGATGTCGTCGGTCGACTTCGTCAGCGTCTCTTCAACGGGTGAGGGATTCGCGCGGATCTCGGCGAGTTGCTCTCGGGCCGGGGTCGAGCTGCAACCAGCGACGCCAGCGAGGCCGGCGAGGAGAGCAAGGGTGAGCAGTGAGGCGGTGCGGGACTTCATCATGGGGCTCCTCGAAAGAACGCGCGAGCGTGATCAGTGGTCTCGGGACATCAAACGACCGGGGCGGAAGGCCGCGGAGGGCTCCGGAGGCCCGGTGAGGGGTCTCATTGATACGGCGCCTGACCTCCGATGGCAAGCGCAGAACGAAGGGCGGGAGCGAACTCGACAGAACGGGCAAGTCCGTTCTTGGGGCCTTCCTTGGCCCAATCAGCCCGGCCCGACCTGCCCTTATGGGGGCCGCTGTGAGGGGACAGAGAGTACCCAAGCCGGGCCAATTCCTTACGCGGCGGGCCCCCTTCTGGATGCCGCGAAACGGCAAGATCGGAATCGGGGATCGGCCGGGCTTCGCGGCGGTACCCTCTACCCGGTTGTACTCCTAAGGCCGCGGCAGGATTCCCCGATGAAGGACCATTCACCACACTCCTGGCTCCCGCGGGCTGTCGAGGCGATGTTGGCCTCGATCCGCTCAGACGATCGGACGGCGCGGCTTGTGCCCGAGGAAGGGTCCGGTGGGTGCGGGACATATGGACAGGTGCCGAACATTCGGGCCATTGACGAGGTCGTCAAGATCACGCGACGGCTGGCCTTCCCCGGGTACTTTGAGGAACGACCGCTGCGCGAGCAGGAACTGCCGCTGACCGTCGCCGGGTTGCTCGGGCGTTTGAGCGCACACCTTGTCGAACAGGTGCAGATCGTGCTGCGCTACGCGTATGCGGTGGAGTCGCCGGGACGAACGCGGGGGACGGACGCACCAGGGAACGAGCCGAACCCCTGGGCCCACTGGATGCAGCGGCTGCGGGCGACGGGGATGTTGGCGGGGGCACTGCAGGAGGACACGCTCGACTGTGAACTCATCGCGCAGCGCGTGACGGAGCGGTTCATTCTGCGGCTGCCGGAGGTGCGGCGGCTCCTGGCGCTCGATGTGCAGGCGGCCTTTGACGGTGACCCCGCGGCGGAACATGCCGACGAGATCATCTTGTGCTACCCGGGACTCCTTGCGGTGTTTCATCACCGCATCGCGCATGAACTCTACCGGGCGGGGGTGCCCCTTCTGCCGCGGATCATCGCGGAGGAGTCGCACCGGCAGACGGGGATTGACATCCACCCGGGAGCGCGGATCGGGGAGCGGTTCTTCATCGATCATGGGGCGGGGACGGTGGTGGGCGAGACGACGGATATCGGCAGCGGAGTGCGGATTTATCAGGGGGTCACGCTCGGTGCGCGGAGCTTTGATCGCGACGAAGGGGGCGTACTCATCCGCGGCACCAAGCGACACCCGACGGTGGGTGACCGGGTGACGATCTATGCCGGGGCGGTGATCCTCGGTGGGGAGACGGTGATCGGCGATGATTGCGTGATCAATGGCGGGGTGTTTGTGACGTCGTCGATGCCGCCGGGGCACATTGTCCGGCAGAAGCAGGCGGAACTGACGCTGCGGAGCAATCCGGAGCTGCGCGGGCGACCGCCCGGGCGCTAAAGAGGTGGCGGGCATGGAGGTGCTTCATGAGTGGACCA
>JBQTIJ010000187.1:0-2611 GCA_052388255.1 Phycisphaerales bacterium | reverse complement strand
ACCCGACGAACTCGCGCCACTGCTGCCCGAACCCGAGGATGAACCTGAACCGCTGGACGAACCCGACCCACTGCTGGATGATCCGCTCGATGACGAGCCCGACGACGAGGAGCCGCTGGAACTCGAGGAGGACGAGCTACTGCTCGATGATGAGGAGCTCGACGAACTGCTGCTCGACGACGATCCCTCGGACGAGGAACTGCCGGAGCCGCCGCCACCGCCGCCAGTGGTCGATGCCCAGACTGGGATATAGAGGAAGTACCGGCGTGGTTCGTCGCTCACTTCTTCGCCTCCTCTTTGGCCTGATACCACCCGGCGGTGTCCACTTCCTTGCCACATTCCGCGCCGGCCGCGGCGATGGCGTCGGCGAACTCCATGCGCTCGAACACGCCGAGTTCGCTGGCGGGCGAGCAGTTGATGACCTTGAACCCGTGCTGGTCGAAGTGCGGTTTGAGCGCCTCGAATCGCTTGTGGAGCGACTCATAGAGGATGTTGTTGTGCCGGATCGCTTCCTTCGTGCGATCTTCGCTGAAGGCGTACTTGCGGTCGTTCGCCATCTTGAAGTCGCACCCGAGCAGGTACACGGTGCGGAAGCCGAGATAGTGAAGCAGGTGCAGCGCCGCGAGCATCACGCTCCGCTTGCCCTTGATCCCCAGCGAATCGGTGTGCTCTCCGTCCTGGCCCCAGTTGATGGTGTCGGACTTCAAGAACCGGCTGTGGTCGAAGTGGTCGCTGCGGCGATAGAACAGCACGCCAGGCATCTGCCGGACCTTAAACGCGCTGGCGCGGAACGAGCCGTCGGGATTCTGGACCCGCAGGCGCTTATCGAAGTGCGAGACCGGCACGATCTTCAGGATGCCCGGGTCTTTCCAGCCGGTGTCGATGAAGCGGCCGGGATCATCCACGCACGTCCACAGGGTCGGGCGGTGAAGGGTCCATGCGTTGTTCACTGCCATCGTGAAGATGCCGCGGCGGTTGAGCTGCGCGAGGTCGATCTGATTGAGGGACGGTCCGGAGAGCATCAGGAACGCCGAACGCCCCCGGTAGAAGTCGCACAGGGACATAGAGTCAAAGTCGGCGGTGTAGAGCCGCACGCCCGACCGCGCCGGTTTGCGCTGCTTGAGCCCCGCCTGCAGTGCCGCGATGTCGCCACTGTTCTCACGCATGGTTGAACGTCCCTGTGATGTACTTGGGTGCGCCACGTCCCTGGCCCACCTTGCCAACCCGACCAATCCGCTCCAACCACCACGCCCGGGACCGCACCGTCGGGTGCAGCCCCTCTCCGTTGACCTTCGTCTTGCTCTCGCGCGTGCAGATTGAGAACACGAACCTCCCGTTCGGCACCGCAATCCGCCGCATCTCATCGAGCACCTCGTCCACCTCCTCGGGGAGCAGGTGTTCAAGCGCGTCGAACGAGGTCACCACGTCGGCAATGCCCGCCGAGACCGGCACGCGGTGCATGGGCGCCACGATGTCCGCCTCGGGGAACGCGAAGTCCACGCCCAGCCCGTCGATCCCCAGCCGCCGCAGGTGCTGTATAAAGAGGTTGCGGCCGCAGCCAAAGTCAACGACGAACCGGGGCTTAAACGCCTGGACGATGGCATAAGCGTGCTGGCCGTGGTTGCTGGAGCCGTAGCGAGTCCCGACGAGCGCGGCGTACTTGCCACGCTCGTGCTCGAGGCAGGCTTCGAGGTCGACTGGTGGGGGCGGGAGGGGGGTTTGGGTTTCAGACATAGAGCCACCCCGGAACGTCGAACTCCACCAACTCGATTCCGTTGAGAGCCTGGAAGCACCACACGGTGCCGCCGCGCGTATCACGCTCGGCGGTCATCTGCACGGCCACGCCCTTCAGGATGGGACGCAGGATCGGGATCGCGGCCTTCCGCGGGCAGTACCCCTGATCGCCGCCGGGGTTTTCAAGTTGCCCGGGGATGAACAGCGACTTGAGCGCCCCGAAGCCGTCCGTCCCCTCCGGGTCTTGCTCGGGCACATCGCTGTGGTGGCTCTCGAAGCGGTTGATCGCATACTTGTCAGGATCGCCATCGGACGAAAGGCCGTTCTCGACCTTGATGTAGCGCCCAAAGGTCTCGCTCCCCGGGTCGCCATCGATGGCTGCCTCGTCCCACGGGTAGCGCCAGCGGAACCGCTCGCCTTGGATCTCCGTCGCCTCGCCGAGGATCGCCACGATCTTGTCCGAGCGGGGACGACCGATGTCCACCACGGCCCACTTCTCGCCGACGCCGTCTTCCTTCCAGAGAATGGCCGTGCCGCCCGAGCCGCCGGAGACCAGCACGCGCTCGCCGGCCTTGATGTCCGCGAAACCGTGCTCCTCTTCCTCGACGTACAGGCGAACAGGCGTGACACCGTGGATGACGCACGGACCCATCTCACCGGCGACGATCGGTTCGCGGGCCACGACGAAGCGGCCCGGCGGCGTCTCCTCGTCGGGCTCAATCCCCTTGAGGGCCATGCGGTTCTGGAAGGTCTTCTCTGGCCCCTCATCCCCGGGCGGGAAGAGAGGCCCGTTGATTGCCATGACGTGGTAGCGTTCGAGGTCCGATCCGGTGTCATTCCGCACCGGCACCACGCCGTGCTGGCGTGCGCCATCGCG
>JBQTIJ010000186.1:0-6002 GCA_052388255.1 Phycisphaerales bacterium | reverse complement strand
TCGCCTATCGCCGCGAGCCGCCGCCGGTCCGTTTCGTAGCTTCGCACGAATCGCAGTCGAGCCCAGGCCCTACCAGTTGGTGCCATTGATGATGGCGTTGAAGCTCGATCCGGTGCGGCTGCTGATTGCCGACGACGTCGGCATCGGAAAGACCGTAGAGGCCGCGCTCGTCGCCCGGGAGTTGCTCGATCGCGGCGAGATCCGCAGCATCGCGGTTCTCTGTCCTCCGCACCTCGCCGAGCAGTGGCAGAAGGAGCTCGCAAGCAAGTTCCACATTGATGCGGAGCTTGTGCTTAGCAGCACGATCCAGCGTCTGGAAAGAGACCTGCCCATCGGTGTCTCGGTCTTTGACCGCCACCATTTCACCATCGTCTCGACCGACTTCATCAAGAGCGACCGCCGCGCCGCCGACTTCGAGCTCAAGTGTCCCGAGTTCGTGATTGTTGACGAAGCACACGGTTGTACGCTGGCCAGCGGCGTGGGCCGCAGTCGCCAACAGCGGTTTGACCTGATCCGCAAGATTGCTTCGAATCCCAAGCGGCACGTGGTGCTTGTCACGGCCACACCTCACAGCGGCAACGAGCAGGCGTTCCGATCGCTGCTGGGCCTGCTTGATGAGGAGTTCTTCGATCTCCCGAGCGATATCGCCAAGGAGGAGCGAGATACCGTCCGCCGCAAACTGGCCCGACACCTTGTTCAGCGCCGCCGGGCAGACATTCGGCACTACCTGGAAACCGATACAACGTTCCCCATTCGATTGGACAAGGAAGAGACCTACTCCTTCAGCCCTCAGTACCGCGCGCTCTTCAACGACATTCTGGACTTCGTGCGCGAGTTCGTCGAGGAAGGGTCCGACGACAAGCGCCGCAGGCGTGTCCGGTACTGGTCGGCGCTGGCCCTGTTGCGCTGTGTGTCTTCCAGTCCCGCGGCGGCCGCCGCAACGCTTCGCAGCCGGGCAACCCGTGACTCTGTGGAGACAGAAGAGATCGACGAAGTTGGACGGCAGAGCGTCCTAGACGAGGACGAAGGCGATGCCGTCTCGGTGCTCGATCTCAGCCCGGGTGCAGAATCCGAAAGTGATTCCGAGGCCACTCGACGAAAGCTGCTGGCATTCGCCAAGCGGGCGGACGCATTGCAGGGCGCATCGGATCTGAAGTTGCAAGGCCTGATCAAGGAGCTCAAGTCCCTTCTCAAAGACGGATTCAAGCCCATCGTGTTCTGCCGCTTCATCGATACCGCTGAGTACGTTTGCAAGCAATTACGAGAGGCGCTGTCCGGCAAAGTGCGAGTGGAGGCGGTGACCGGGCTGCTGCCCTCGACGGAGCGGGAGAGCCGAATCGAGACGCTGGTGAAAGAGGGCGGTGAGTACGTGCTCGTCTGCACAGACTGCCTCTCCGAGGGTGTGAACATGCAGCATGCGTTTGACGCAGTCATTCACTACGACCTGTGCTGGAATCCTACGCGACACGAGCAGCGCGAGGGGCGAGTAGACCGCTTCGGCCAGAAGAGCCCGCAGGTCCGAGTCATGACGTACTACGGTCACGACAACCCCATCGATGGCGTCATTCTCGATGTGCTCATCCGCAAGCACAAGAGCATCAAGAGCGATCTCGGCGTAACCGTCGCAGTGCCGAGTTCGAGCGAGCAGATAGCTCAAACGCTCTTCCAAGGAGCATTGTTTCGGGAGCGAGCATCGGGAAACGACCAGCCGCTGCTCTTCGAGTTGGGGGGCAACGAGAAGACGCTGATCAAGGAGTTCCACGCCGCCTGGGAGAATGTCCGCGAGAAGGAGCGAGCGAGTCGTTCGCGGTTCGCTCAGCACGCCTTAGACAAGGACGCTGTCGCCGCAGAGCTCAAGGCAGTGCGGGCGTCGATCGGGCAGAGCGCCGATGTGGCCGAGTTCTTCAAGTCCCTTCTGAAGGCGGCGAATTTGCCGTTCACTGAGAGACACGGCCTGGTCAGCGTGTCCGTGAGTGCCGAGACTCCACGAGCTCTCCGCCAGGCCATCGGGCGCGACGATCCTTTTGAGGGTCGCTTTGAACTCCCCATCGAGGACAATGACCTGTACCTCGGGAGGACGAGCCCGATCATCGAAGGCTTGGCCGGATGGACCATTGATCAGGCGTTAGATCCTGTCGCGCGGGATGCTCCTCCCGTGGCTAGCCGCTGCGGCGTGATGTCGACTGCGGCGGTGACAGCCAGGACTGTGCTCCTTGTCACCAGATTCCGATACCACATTCATGTGTCGGGCGGATCAGAAACCATTCTGTGCGAGGAGATCGTCCCTCTCGCTTGCACCGGCGCGCCTTCGGAGCTTTGCTGGCTCACTTCGGAAGCCAGCGAGACGCTGCTATCTGCGACGCCGGCGAAGAACCTCGTGCGCACCGCGATCGATCAGCAGGCATCATTGTTGGAGAACGATCTCCCCGCTCTTCAGAAGGCCCTTGCGGTGGTTGCCAAGTCTCGTGCCGCTGAACAGCTCATCGCCCACGAGCGAGTTCGCGAGGCGGCCAAAGCAAAGGGACGCGTCACCATCGATCCAGTACTCCCCGTTGACATCCTCGGCGCCTACGTCCTGCTCCCGAGACTGTAATCGCTATGGCACGAACCACCCACGACTTCCAGACGATCCGTTCAGAAGGAGCATTGCTCCCTCCGGATCTCCTTCGCCGCGTTGTCGATCCGAAGGCCGCGTTGCCTGGAACCAAGCCCGAGGCCTACGGCCTACCACCGGGCGAACGTCTGAACGAGGTGATCACGCAGTCTTGGAATCGCCTCCGGCGGCATTGGGCGGACTTCCGCTCCGCGGCAAAAAACCTGCCCTCCGGAGAGCCGGGCACCGGTCTGACCAACGACAAGTGGTCGCTGCCGCTGTTGCGAGAGCTTGGGTTCGGTCTCCTTCCAGCGACGGCTGGCCCGGAGGTTGACGGCCGCTCGTATCCGATCAGCCGCTTCTACGGGCCGACGGCCGTCCACCTGGTCGGTTGCAATCTCAACCTCGACCGCCGTGCCGCTGGCGTGCGAGGAGCCGCCGCCGCGAACCCCCACGGTCTGGTACAGGAGTTCCTGAACCGCAGCGACAAACACATGTGGGCCATCCTGTCAAACGGTCTGCAGCTGCGGATTCTGCGAGACAACCAAGCCCTCTCTCGGCAGTCATTCCTTGAATTCGACCTGGAATCAATGCTCGCTGGTGAGGTCTACTCGGACTTCGTGGTTCTGTGGCTCATGGCCCACGCCACGCGGTTTGCGCCGCTCGACGGTGACAAGCCCGAGAGCTGCTGGCTTGAACAGTGGACCAAGGTTGCCGAGGAACAAGGAACCCGAGCGCTGGGTGACCTACGGGCCGGCGTGGAGAACGCCCTGCAGGCGCTCGGCCAGGGGCTTGTTGGCCACCCGAAGAACACCGCACTCCGTGAGTCACTCCGCGATGGCCGACTCTCCCTGCCTGCATTCCACGGCGAGCTCCTGCGTGTGGTCTACCGGCTCATTTTCCTGTTTGTCGCCGAGGACCGCACCCTCGACGGCGTGCCTTTCCTCCATCCCCGCGATGATTCGGACGCGGCCCGACAGGCACGAGCCCGATACCTCGACCATTACAGCGTCGCCAGGCTCCGCGAGTTGGCTTCCAATATCCGCGGCAGCCGCCACGGGGATCTCTGGCATCAGTTCAATCTGCTCGTCGGTGCCCTCTCAGGGGATGACCGCTTTGACGCGGCACGGCGACAACTCGCCCTGCCCGTCCTGGGCAGCTTCCTCTGGAGCCCGAGCAGCACTCCACACCTGAACGCGCCGAATCTTGGCGATCATTCAGGCAGCGAGCTGACCAACGCGGACCTACTGGAAGCCATCCGAAACCTCGCCTTCACCCGCCAGGGCAAGACGCTGCGGCCCGTCGACTACAAGAACCTGGGCTCGGAGGAACTTGGCGGCATCTACGAGAGCCTCCTTGCACTGACGCCACAGATCAGTGGTGACGGCGCACGGTTCACCTTTGCCGAGTTCAGCGGGAACGAACGAAAGACCTCCGGGTCGTACTACACCCCGGATTCGCTGGTCCAGTGCCTCCTCGATTCGGCACTCGATCCGGTTGTGGCCGACGCTGTCAAAGGCAAGGCGGGCGCGGACGCCGAATCGGCAATCCTAAACCTGCGGGTGTGCGATCCCGCTTGCGGATCGGGCCACTTCCTGGTGGGCGCGGCACACCGACTGGCCCATCACCTCGCTCGTGCGCGGGCCCACTCGCAGGGCGAAAGCGAACCATCGCCGTTGATGTACCAGCACGCCCTTCGCGAGGTCATCCGGCGTTGCGTGTACGGCGTCGATCTCAACCCGATGGCCGTAGAGCTGTGCAAGGTCTCGCTTTGGATGGAGTCGATGGAGCCGGGCAAGCCGCTCACCTTTCTCGACGCACACATCAAGCGCGGCAACTCGCTTCTGGGCACGACCCCAAAGCTCATGGAGGCAGGCATTCCGGATGACGCCTTCGAGCCGCTCACCGGCGACGACAAGAAGGTGGTCACGTACTACAAGAAGCGGAACAAACAGGAGAAGAAGGACCGCGTCACTGGCCAGGGGACGCTCACGGAGTATTTTCAGCGCGGCTTCGAGATCAAGCTCGGGAACCTGCCCGCCACACTGGCGTCGATCAACGCCGAGTCCGAGGACGATCCCGCAACGGTGCGACGCCACGAGGAGCAGTACGCCGCAGCGATACGAGATTCCGCGTATGAAAACTCACGCCTGCTCGCAGACGCATGGTGTGCAGCGTTCGTTTGGAGGAAGCACGACTCCGACGCTCCGGGATCTCTTCCAGGTTTCCCAGGCAACTGGGACGCGATCACCGAGCAGGTCTACAGGGAGATCGAGCGCAATCCCCACTCTGTATTGCCGTGGATCAAGGACGAGGTCAAGCGACTCGCGGCCGAGTATCACTTCTTCCATTGGCACCTTGAGTTTCCAGAGGTCTTCGGCTGGCAGGACACTCCGCCAGTGAAGGGACACCTCAGTCAGAGAATCGGGGCGTCTGCATGACGCTAACCGCCGCGATAGTCCAGAGGCCAGGCTTCGATGTGATCCTGGGGAATCCGCCAGTCCTCAACCAGGTCGAGAACGCGACGACGATCGCCAAGGGCGCGGCAACGGTTGGCCGCCTGCTCACGGGCGATTCGGCCGTGCGGTACACCGATGTCTCTGCGACCTTCCTGTTGCTCGCGTGTGAACTACTCCGTGACGGTGGCTACGCCTCGCTCGTCCAACCACAGTCGCTGCTTTCGGCCAAGGCCGCCGGCCCCGTTCGTGATGCCGTGCTGAGCAGCTGCTCTCTGCGGGCGCTCTGGGTATCCAACGAGCATGTGTTTGAGGCCAGCGTGTTCACCTGCGCTCCCTCCCTACAGCGCTCCGGCCCTCGCAAAGCGACCTGTCGCCGCTCCACGGGCAAGGTCGTCACACCCCTTCCCGTGACAACGCTCGACATGGATGACCTCCGCCGCGAGACGACATGGAGTCATCTCGTTGCCGAAGCCAGCGGTGTGCCTACCGCGGACTGCAGGGCCTCCGGCACCGTCGGCGACGTCGCAGACTCCGTGGCCGACTTCACGGAGTACTACCGGCTTGAAGGCTTCGTGATTGAGGCCGCGGACGCCGACCTCGCCGCTCCGACGGACTATCCACCCCTCATCACGACCGGCCTGGTTGATCTGGCCGTCTGCACTTGGGGCACTCAAACCACCCGCATCTTCAAGCAGAAGTGGCAGGCCCCGTGCATCGATCGCCGCCGGATGTACCGAGATGGCACGCTCGGCCCGTGGGTCGACAAACGCCGCGTGCCCAAGATCGTCATGGCGACCCAGACCCGCGTGCTGGAAGTCATCGTCGACGAGCCAGGACGGTTCGTGGCGTCTATTCCTCTCATCACCATCACACCTTCCGATACCGGCCGCCTGTGGCATCTCGCTGCCGTGCTCGCATCGCCGGTCATCTGCGCTCTTGCCCTCCGAAAG
>JBQTIJ010000185.1:0-5754 GCA_052388255.1 Phycisphaerales bacterium | reverse complement strand
GCCCTGGTGGCGGAGCGCGTGCTGCCGCCGGAAACGGCGGTGGTGCTGGGGATGGGCGATGGTGGGAAGGGTGGCAAAGTGCTCTCGAACCCCGGCGTCATGCCGGAGAACGCGCAGATACGCACCGGCTGGGCCCGGCTGTTTGGGGCCAAGAACGCCGACAAGGTGTTTGATCGACTTCGGCTTGAAGGGGGCGTTCGGATGGTCAGCGGGCCGGGGCTCCTGGCCCCGGTGAACGAGTGGGCGAGCGTGACGGCGGACTCAAAGGACAAGCCGGGGCAGCGCGTGGGGATCGACTTTCGCGTAAGCGGTACGCCGCGGGACGATGGATCGATGTCGCTCTCCTTCCGGGCCGGGCATGCTGACGGCCGGGCCATTGCGAGTGGCACTTTGCGTCTATCCAAGGGGCAGGCGTTGATCTTCATGGTCCCGCCTGAGAAGGGTGAGACCGCGCATCGGCTCGTGATGGTGAGGCCCTCGCACATCACCAAGGACGAGGACTATCCGTATCAGGTGTTCTTGCCGCCGCCGCCTCCGCCAGCGAAGGGTAAGGACGACGGTGCCTCACCCGCGGGGCGGTGAGTGTGAGCATTGGCCGTCAACGCGGAGCGTCGGACGGTGCTTCGAGCGTGGTGATGGTGATATCACCCTCCGCGAAGATGATGCGCTCCCCCGGGCCGGGGTCAGTGGTCCAGAGACCGGCGCGGCGCTCATAGATGAGCATGTCGCCGATGGCCGGGCGGGCGGTGGGGATCGCCTGCGGCCGGTAGTCGCGCGTGGGGCGGGGCCAGTAGCCATGGGCCAGATAGACGCGCGAGGCCCCCATGGGCGAGAGCCCGGCGGCCCAGGTTCGCTTCGGGTCTGCGGAGCGAAGGAACTCAAGCGCGGCCCGCCAGTGCGCGGGCTCGCGGGTGTGGACGTTCACCGGGAGCGCCGAGACGACCATCGCCCCCACCACGACCACGGGGCCAGCGAAGCGCAGGACGGGGCGACGCAGGGCGGCGATGGCGCGGGGAGCGTGTTCGAGCAACCACCAGGCGCTCACCCACGCGACCATGGGCTGAACGAGCAAGAGATAGCGCGGGCGTTTGTCCGCGAAGCAGGACATGAGGACCACCCAGCCGATGGTCCAAAGGAGCGGAAGGAAGACCACGCGGGCGGCCTGCGACGTGCGGAAGGGGCGGGCCTGAAGGAAAGCCCACGCGCCCAGAACGAACGTGGCGAGCCAGGGCCACCATGAGGTGAGGACCACGCGGGCGTAGTACCACGGCGAGGCGGCGCCGTCGTTCATGTCGAGCAGGCCCCGGGCACGATCGATGATCTGCCGCCCGAAATATTGATCGGTGAAGGCCGCACCATGCTGCAGGTACATCGAAGCGTGCCAGGGCAGGGCGATCACGAGGGCCGCAGCCGCGACGATCGCGAGCCCGGCGGCCGCGCGGATGCGTCCTGGTGCGAGCATCCAGACGAGAAGGAGCGGAAGAGCCACGAGCGCCACGAGGGGCTTGACGAGGAGCGCGAAGCCGAGGCCCACACCGCCGCCCACAAGGCGGAGCACGCGGCCCGTGCCGCGAGCACGCTCGGCCGTGAGCACCCCGGCGACACAGGCCATGAGCCCGGCGAGCTGGTGAAGATCGAGCGAGAACGCGCGGTCGTACCGGACGAACTCCGGCGTGAGGGCGAGGATCAGACCTGTGAGGATCGCGAGCCGACGGCCACCGACGGCCCGGACGGCGAGCATGGTGAACCCGAGCGCAAGCACCGCGGCAAGTACGCTGGGAAGGCGTGCAACGAGCACCGATGGGCCCGCGACCGCCAGCGCGAGGCCGTGGATCCAGAAAGCCGCGGGGGGTTTGTTGAAGTAGAACGTGCCGCCATCGGCGGGGTCTCCACCCATGCCGCAGAGGGCCCAGAGACGGTCCACTTGCCCGTCGAGCGCGCTGCGCCAGGCCTGCAGGGCGATGGCGCTGTAGTGGCCGGTATCGACGTTGAAGTCGCCCTGCCAGAGTTTGGGAATGCTGAGGCCGAGCAAGACCACGACGGGGAGAGCCCACAGGAGGGGCCGCGTGGTGAGTCGTGGTCGCTTCATGGGCGGTGGGCGTGGTGCGCCGGCACCGGGTTCAAGTCTCGGCGGCCTGCTTCTTCTTGCTCACGACGTCTTCCTCGGTGTAGAGGAAGCACCCGCAGGAGGAGCAGCGGGTGATGCGGCCCATGGAGAGACCGTTGACGGTCTCCATGGGGAGGGTCATCATGCACGCGCCGCAGGTCCATTCGTGATTGCGCCGGTCGAGGACTTCAACGCTGGCCATGGCTTCGTCGCCGCGTTTTTCGACGAGGGCCTCGAAGTTCTTGAGGACGTCCTTGGGGACATCGGCGGCGAGGGCCGCACGTTCCTTCGCGAGCACGTCCACGCGGTCCTTGATCTCCGCGGACTTGGTGTCACGGTCTTCGCGGGCCTTGGAAACGATGGCGGCCCGTTCGGCCTTGGCCTTCGTGGCATCGGCGAACTCGCCCTCGAGTTTCTGGACGTTCTCCATCTGCTCGATGGCGCGCTTCTCGACCGTGTCCTTTTGGACCTTCAGCGTGTTGAGCTCGGTGAGGTAGGCGGAATAGAGCTTGGAGTTGCTGGCCGTATCCATCTGCTTGCGGATGGTCTCCATCCGCTCGCCGACGGCCTTCGCTTCTTTCTCGTCACTGGCGGTGGCGGCCTTGGCCTTGCGCGTCTGGACCTCCAGCCCGCTGTGGGCCGCCTCGATCGCCTTCTGCTGCTTCTCCTGCTCCGCGAGGAAACGCTCCGCCGCATTGAGACGGGTTTTAAGTCCCCGCAACTGCTGATCAACTCGGAAGAGCTTCAGCAACTTGGCCGTCACCGTCATGCGCGTCTCCACCGCCCGGGGGACTTGCCGATGCCGCGCCCCCCGCCGATGGGGGCCCGACTCGGCTCGCCTCCGACCGAAGGTCATCTTAGGCCCCTTCGTTCCCGGGGAGGGTTTCGCGCCGTCATTGGTTTCGGGGCCGTCCTGCGATCGTGAGCGTCGCCCGAGTGCCCGTCGCTTTGCCCCGACGACCGCCCAAACGGGCCGGGAGCAGAGGACGAAGGAGAAAATAGAGTGCCGCAAGGGCGAAGGCGGTGACGATCCAGAACTGCGGGTCGCCCACTGGGAATGGCCCGATATGGGCCGACCCGGCCGGGGCCGTCAGACCCGTCAGCGTCGCGCCCACGTTCATGCAGCCCCCAGCGCCACAACCAGCGCGCGGGCGGCCCACGCCGCGGCGTAGGCGAAGAGACTCATCCAGAAGAGCTGGAGGATGGCCCATTTGATGTGACCGGCTTCCCGGGCTGTGACCACGAGCGTGGGGAGACACTGCATGGCGAGCACAAAGAAGACCAGCAGCGACCAGCTTGTCGCGGGGTTGAAGATGAGCGTCGAGGCATCGTCGCGGGTGGCGGTGGCGAGCGTGGTGCGGATGCCTTCATCCTCCACGGCGTCGCCCGCATCGGCATCCTCTCCGGCCACCACGACGGCCATTGTCGAGACAAAGACCTCGCGTGCGGCGAAACTGGCCAAGACGCCGACCGTGAGTTTCCAGTCGTATCCGAGGGGCTCAAACAGGGGCTGGGCGGTACGCCCCGCGCGACCGAGAAAGCTCCGCGCCTTGGCGTCCGCCACTTCCAGTTCCGCGGCGCGACGCTCGATCGCGGCGGACTCGTCGGGGGGCATGGCGGCGGTGATGGTCGCGCGAAGGGCGCTCGCCTCTGCTGGGGGCTCAACTTTCGGATAGGCCCCGAGCCACCAAAGAATGATCGAGACCGCAAGGATGGTGGTGCCGGCCTTGCGCAGAAAGACCCAGCCGCGTTCTGCCGTGGTGGTGAGGGCGGTCCGAACGCTCGGCCACTTGTAGGAAGGGAGCTCAAGCGCGAGCGGCCTTGAGGAGCCGCGGAGGATGGTGCGGCGGGCAACCAGAGCGCTCAGGATGCCCGCGGCGATGCCGAGTGCGTAGCAGACGACGAACGCGAGCTCGGCTTGGGCGGGGCTGCTCAGACAGAGGAGCGAGGTGAGCAGGGCATAGACCGGAAGCCGGGCGGAACAGGTCATGAAGGGGGCGACGAGGATGGTCGCGAGTCGTTGGCGGGCATCCGGAATGGCCCGGCATGCCATGATCGCCGGGAGGGCACAGGCATGGGCCGAGAGGAGCGGAACAAAGGCATGGCCGGGGAGGCCGAAGGGACGCAGCAATCGATCGGTGACGAAGGCAGCGCGGGCGAGATAGCCGGTGTCCTCAAGAAGCGAGATCAGGAAGAAGAGGAGGCAGATCTGGGGAAGGAAGATGACGGTCGCGCCCACACCGGCGATGACGCCGTCGGCAAGGAAATCAACGACGATGCCTTCCGGGAGCAGGGCCCGGGCGGAATCGGCCAGGGCGTCAAAGACCCCGCCGAGCAGGTCCATGGGGAGCTTCGCGATCGAGAAGAGCGCGTAGAAGAGACCGAACATGAGGGCGGCGAAGATGGCCGTTCCGAGGAGCGGGTGCGTGAGGACGCTATCCGCCCGATCGGTGAGGGCATCGGCCCGGATGCGGGCCGGGGCCGCGGGGTCTGCCGTGGCGGCGTGCGCACATGCTTCATCCGCCCATGCGGCGAGTTCAGATGTTGCTTGAGCGCCTGCCCCTCCGGGGGGCGTGCGGCTTGGAACACTCGGGGAGCGGAGCGCTGCAAGGAGTTCCGTGACCCCCTCGCCGGTGCGCGCGCTTACGAGCACTACGGGGCAACCGAGCCGATCGCTGAGTCTGGCCGGATCGACGTGGATGCCGCGGCGACGGGCGATATCGACCATGTTCACCGCGACGACGGTGGGAAGGCGGAGACGGAGGGCCTCCCCCACGAGGCGCAGATTCCGGGCGAGGTTGGTCGCATCGGCGATGACGCACAAGCCATTCATGGGCGCGGCAGGGCCGCTTGAGAGGGCATCGCGAACGACGCGCGATTCGAGCGCCTCAACATGCAGGGAATAGACACCGGGGAGATCGACGAGTTCCGCATCACCGGCTGGGATGCTCGGCGTCTGCGGCTCATCGCCACAGCAGTCGGAGGCGCCGGCGCTTGCGGAAGGCCCGGAAAACGAAAGGCGGCCGGAGCGGGCCTCGAGCGTGGTGCCGGGGAAGTTCGAGGTCTTGTGCCGGAGCCCCGTGAGGCGGTTGAAGAGCGTCGTCTTGCCCACATTCGGGTTGCCAAGCAGCCCGAGCCGGGCGTGCGCTGCCACCTGCACCTGCAAAGGCCCGGAACGCTGCGCGACCGCGTTGGTGGATGGATCGGACACGGGCGACTCCGCGGCGGACAGGCGTGGGCGAATGTGTGTGAACCGCGCGGCTCAGCCGTCGCGGGCAGGGGAGGGTGCGACGAAGATCCGCTCGGCGAAGTTGCGGGCGAGACCGATTCGGCAGCAACCATCGCCAAGTCGCCCGCCGGAGGTTCCACCTGTCATGACGGCCACGATGCAGGGCTCCCCAGCACGGCAGATGCGGACGGTGGAGTTGGCTTCAAGTCCGAGGGCCCGCAGCATGGCGCGGTCGCCTTCGTCGAGCTTCTTCTCAACGATCGTGCCGCACTCCCCCACCTTCAGTTGATAGAGGGAAAGAGCGGGGATTGGGGCGGGGTCGGACATCGGATCGACTGTAGCGTTATTGCGACTGAATCGCAAGCACATTACCGGGCCCTTCGTCTGCGGTCTGGGCGTACAGAAGGTGGTCCTGCCA
>JBQTIJ010000184.1:0-11821 GCA_052388255.1 Phycisphaerales bacterium | reverse complement strand
AGAAGATCGAGCAGCTCAAGGTCCTTGAGCAGCAGAAGACCGAGATGCTCGAGAAGGCCGACATGACGACCTCCCTGATCGAGAAGGTGCCGCGGTCGATCCTGATGGCCGAGATCGTGAACCGGATGCCCGAGCGGCTGACGCTGACGGACCTGCAGCTCCAGAGCAAGCGGATCGCCGAACCCGCCGCGACGGCGAAGGCCTCTCCGCAGTCGATCGCCAAGGCGCCGACCAAGGGCGCCAAGCCGCCCGCACCGGGCACCAAGAAGGACGGCCCCGCCGATGCTCCCAAGCCGGCCAAGCCCCCCAAGATCGAGTACACGCTCACGATCATGGGTCTGGCGGCGACGGACGAATCGGTCGCCGACTTCCAGGCCGCGCTCAAGAAGTGCGAACTGCTCGACCGCGTGGAGCATGTCTCCAGCATCGCGAGCACGGTCGATTCGGTGAGCATGCGGAAGTTCCGCATCGAGGCCCAGCTTCGGACCGATGCCGATGCCCGCAAGATCGACCCGCTCCGGGTCACGCGCCAGAGCACGCAGGAGGGTGCGCTGGCGGGCGTCGGGACCGAGGGCGGCCCGCGCGTCTACGACGAACTTGACCCGACCGCACCCGCCCCGGCGACGCTGCCCGACCCGATGAAGCCGCGCTGACGCGGGCGCGCTGCGCTCACCACCCGCCCCCCCACTCACCCACCCTGACCCCGCACCGACGACGAGGAGCCGAGCATGCAACTGGGGATTCGACAGTACATCTTTCTGGCCGTGCTGCTGGCGGTGCCGCTGGTCAGCTACTTCATTGTCTTCAAGCCGCAGAATATCGAGATCGCTCGGGCCAAGACCGAGATCGATGTGAAGCGGGCGACCCTCGACAAGCTGCGTGCCCAGACGGCCAAAACGGCCGACCTGGAGAAAGCCAACGCCGAGATGCTCGAGGCCATCGCCGCCATCGAGGCGAAACTCCCCTCGACCAAGGAAGTCGACAACGTGCTGCGCGAGGTCGCCCAGATCGCGGCCCGGTCGCGGCTTGAGATGCCGGTGTTCAAGAAAGTGGACAAGGTGCTCCCCGCGGGCCGGGCCCAGGAGCAGCCACTCGAGGTCGAACTCACGGGTGAGTTCGACGGCTTCTACAAGTTCTTGCTCGAGCTGGAGAAGGTGCCGCGCATCACGCGCCTGCCGGACATGAAACTGACGCGCGTAGAGACCAAGGACGGGGACGGGCACCTGAAGGCGACGTTCACACTCAGCATCTACTACCAGGGCACGTCGGTCGCGACGGCCGAGGGAAAGTGAGGCACCGATGACAAGCAGCAACACCGAAGGGCTGGCGCCGCTCGACGCAGGCGCACCCGCCGTCGACGCGGGCAACAAGGGCGGGGTCAGCACCGATCCGGCGATCGGCGGCATGGACGTCTCCAGCAGTTCGCGCCGACCCAAGGTCTCCTCCAACACCATGCTGGTGGTGGGCGTGGTGGTCGTGGCTGCGGGCGTGCTCTGGGGCATGCGCTTTGTCGGGATGGGCGCGGGCTCTGCCCTCGCGTCGCCCGCGAACGCCAAGGAGCTTGAGTCGTTCGCGCTCAAGCCGAGCGTGGACCACCAGAAAGTGCTGGCGGACCTGCAGGCCACCCGCACCGCTCTGCAGGTGAACGAGCAGGACGTCAAGAAGAACCCCTTCCGGCTGACTGGCGGCGAGGCCCCGGCGATCGACACCTCGACCCTCGACGCGCAGCGCTCGGCCGAGGCCCTCCGTCAGGAGGAGGAGCGCCGCCGGCGCGAACGGGCAGACTATCTGACCAAGATCGAGGGGCTCAAGAGCAGCATCAAGCTCAACGGGGTGATCCTCGGGAGCGTTCCCGCGGCCCGCATCAACAACCGTGTCGTCCGCCAGGGTGACCTCGTTCAGGGCATGTTCACGCTCGCGAAGGTCCACGACCGGGCCATCGAGCTTGAGTTCGAGGGCCGCATGTTCCGCGTGGAGATGAGCGGCGGCGAAGGGCTCGAGGGCAACGGCAACCTCTCCCCGGAAGCGCCTGCCCCATCGCTCCCTGAACCGAACGAGCCGCCCCTGCCCGCGAGCAACCCGGGGCCCAACGTGCCCCCAGGACCGCGCAACGGCGGACCCGCGCGCGGGGGCAACAACCGCTGAGCCGACCGACCGCCGCTTCACCTTACAGGACTCCGCAGGACTCCCTCTCCATGGGCAAGCACGACCTTGACGACATTCTGAACCAGTTGAGCGAGGTGAACGAAGAGATCACCCGCGCCGCGGCAGAGGGTTCAGGGCCGATGCCCGGAGCGCGTCCGGGACCTGTTGCTCGCGCCGATGGTTCAGCCGCGCCTGTCGCAACCGCGACCAAGACCGCCCGCAAGAAGGCCGCGCCCGGCGGGCCCGCAGAGGAGTTCTCGCCGCTGCCAGCGGTGCCGACGGGACAACGCTCGTTCAACCACACGGTGGCGCCGGAACAGCCGCCACGGGTCCTGCCCGCGCCCCCTTCTGCAAAGACGATCGTGGGCCGGTCACTCTCGGAGGTGTACAAACCCGATTCGCCCGAGGGGGCACAGAAGGTGGCGGAACTTGGGGAGGTACTCGTCGAGCGCGGTGCGTGCACGGCCCAGCAACTGACGCTGGCGCAGAACGTGATCCGCCAGAGCCCAGGGCGCGGGCTTGTCGAGGTGCTGCTCGAGCAGGGCGCAGTTGAGAGCAAGGTCCAGGAATGCGTGGCGGAACTCGCCGGGCTTCCGTTCGAGCACATCGACCTCAACAAGGGGCTCGACGGCGGCTTTGATGGCGGGATGGTGCAGCGGTTGACGGTGGAGTTCTGTAAGGAACACATGATCATCCCGCTGCGCCAGGAGGGGTCGCGCGCGGTGCTGGGCGTGATCCGGCCCGGGGATGTCTTCCTATACGACGAGGTGCGGCGCAAACTCGGCGTGGCGGGGATCAAGACGGTGCTGGTCACGGCCTTTGAGGCCAAGGGCGCGCTCGAGATTCTCGGCGGCGGGGCCGAGCAAGCCGTCGACATGAACCAACTGCTGGCCGAGGTCCACGAGGGGGATGTCTCGGTCGAGAAGCAGCAGTCAAACACCGAGGTCGATCTTGAGAAGGAAGCGGGCGAGTCGCCCGTGATCAAGCTGGTGAACGCGATCATCCAGCAGGCGGTGAAGGAAGGCGCGAGCGATATCCACATCGAGCCCGCGGACAAGAAACTCAAGGTGCGCTTTCGCATCGACGGCGAGCTCTTCGAGTCGATGCAGCCGCCGGCGAGCATGGCGGCGGCGATCACGAGCCGCCTGAAGATCATGGCGAACCTTGATATCAGCGAACGCCGACTGCCCCAAGACGGGCGCATCCGCTGCACGGTGCAGAACCGCAAACTCGACCTGCGCATGAGCACGCTCCCCAACGGCTACGGGGAAAAGACGGTCATGCGCATTCTCGACACCAAGTCCATCAACGTGAAGCTGGAGGACCTGGGCTTTGAGGAAGACACACTGCGCATCTGGCGCGGGCTTGTCGATGCCCCGCACGGGGTCGTGCTGGTGACCGGGCCGACGGGTTCAGGCAAGACCACCACGCTCTACTCCTCGCTCAAGCAGATTGACAAGAACTCGATGAATGTCTGCACAGTCGAAGATCCGGTCGAATACCACCTTGAAGGTATCACGCAGACACAGACGCACGAAAAGATCGGCATGACCTTCGGCAAGGCCCTCAAGTCGCTGCTGCGCCAGGACCCCGACGTGATCATGGTCGGTGAGATTCGCGACCATGAGACGGCCCTCACGGCCATCCAAGCGGCGCTCACGGGCCACCTTGTGCTCAGCACGCTGCACACCAACGACGCGCCCAGCAGCATCACGCGACTTGTGAACATCGGGATCGAGCCATTCCTCGTCGGCGCGGCCCTCAACGGAGTGCTGGCCCAGCGGCTCATCCGCCGGCTGTGCAAGAACTGCGTGAAGGAGACCGTCCCCACGGAGGAGATGGCCGAGTTCCTGCGCATGCAGGGCCTGAGCGCCGAGCGAACCTACTCGCCCAAGGGATGCGAGATGTGCCGCAACATCGGCTACAAGGGCCGGCTCGGCATCTACGAGCTCCTCACCGTGGACGACCAGCTCCGCGACGTGGTCGCTCGCAACCCGAACGTCGCCGAACTCCGCCGCATGTGCCTCGAACGCGGCATGGTTACCCTTCGCGTCGATGGCCTCCGCAAGGCCGCCCAGGGACGCACCAGCGTTGAGGAAGTCCTGCGCGTCACCGAGAGCACGCACTGAGCACGCGACCGGCCTGCGCTCGACCATGAATGAAACGACCCCCGAAGGCAGGCCTCCGGGGGTCGTTGTGTTCTTTAGGTTGCCGCCCGGTCACTTCTTGGCGGGCTTGTCCTTCTTCTCACCCTTGGGGGCCTTCTCGCCGCCATCGGCCTTGGCCTTGGCGGGCGCCGCCGGTGCTGCGTCGCTCTTGGCCGGAGCATCGCCCCAACCAATGACGCGCTTCTCCGTGAAGTCCATCTTCGCAAGGTTGAAGCGGCCGGGCCGATCCTCGCGGTCCTTCCGCTGCGGGCGGTCGCCGCGGGGCTTGTCACCCGTGGGCTTGCCATCGGTCGCGGGCTTGCCATCGGTCGGGGCTGCGCCCTCGCTGCCGGCCGGAGCGCCCTCGCCCGCCTTGCCCTCGGGCTTCTCGTCGCTCTTGCGATCAAGGTCAAGCTTCCGGTCGGCGTTGATGTGGAGTTTGATCACCGTGTCAAGCTCGGCGTCGAACTTGACATGGATCTCGTAGTTGTCGATCCGCTTGACGTTCTGCCCGATCCGGATCTCGCGAGCCGTCACCCCCACGTGACCCGCGGCGGCGAGGGCCGTCGCGATGTCCTGCTGCGTGACGGCGGCGTACAGGATGCCCTGATCGTTGCAGGAGCGGACCATCGCGAGTTCAGCGCCCTTGAGCTTCTCGATGATCGCCTTGCGCTGTTCCTTCTGCAGGTCAAGCTGCTTGAGGGCCTCGGCACGCTTGGCCTGAAGCTGCTTCACAAGCTCGTCGCTCGGCTGCGTGGCGAAGCCACGGGGCAGAAGGTAGTTGCGGGCATAGCCCTTGCGAACGTTCACCACATCGCCGACGATGCCGGTGTTCTCGACGTTCTCAGTGAGCAGGAGTTTCAGGGAACGGGCCATGGTGCTGTCCTTTCGAGCCGCGGACCCGCCAGAGGGCGGCGTCCAGAGGCCGAGAGTTAGGAGCCCTGCCCGGCAACACTGCCAGCAGGAGCCCCAACGGGGAGGGTCGAGATGTTAGGAGCGGAGCCCGCCAATGGCCATTCGCCTGCCAACGCATGGCGTTTTCTACCCATTGAACCCCAGATTTCCTATCATTTACCGAACGAAGAGTTGCAGACTCCGGGTTTTCCTGTACATTGGTGGTGGATCCCGACCGCATCCTGCCTCCTTTGGAGCCCCGGAAATGAACGCCCTTCCCTTGGCCATGCGAACCCTCGCTGGGGCCGCTTCCCTGCTCGCCCTGACGGGCGGAGCCGTCGCGCAGATGACCTTCCCTGAGGCAGAGAACAACAACTCTAAGGCCAACGCCAACTTGATCAACGGCATGGCCCCGGCGGACATGATCACGGGGTTCACCACCGGATCGTCCACTGTCGGCACGGGCAATACCACGATCGATTACTTCCGCGTCAAGACCGCGGCGGCGCCCCTTGGGATCTATCGCTATCGCCTCACGCTCACCACCACCGGCGTCATTGCCTTCAGTTCCAGTATCCGCGGGCTGAACCAGAGCGCCCGCGTGATTCTGCCCACGACCGATCCCATCTTCCAGTCATCCAACCCCAGCACAACCCCGCCGCGGTCCAATCAGTGGTATGGCTTCGGGAAGCAGGAAGAGATCTACTACAGCGTGATCGGGACGAACGCGGCAACAGCGAACTATGTCTCCACGCTGGACCGACAGGGCGTGATCCCCGGGTCCTTTCCGAACTCGCTGCAAGCCGGGCCCGTGACCATCGCGCGGAGTGCGGGCGTCACGACCGACACCGATTTCTGGGTGTATGACGCCAATCTAAACGCGATCGCGACCTTTGGGAACGATGACCCAGAGACCATGACGCGGAACTTCTCGCCGGGAACATACTTCCTCGCGATCTCGAACTTCAACACCGCGAACAACCAGCCAGCACCGAGCGACGACACCTCTACAAACGCGGTAGTGCTCGACTTTCCGAATGTCTTCGCGTGTTCGAGCGTGACCCCGAATGTCAACGTGGGCATCACGGTGACCCACGGCGGGGGCTCGTTCAACGTCCCCGGCACCAAGGTCGGCGCATATGACGTGCTCTGGTACACGTTCACAGTCGAAGGATCACCGAGCGATCCGACGGGCACCGGCGTTGCCACTCCCGAAGCAGCGCCCAACGACGGCACCGGGGTGGTCGCGCTCGCCGTGTCGGTCATCCCGGGAGGGGGCCCGACCTCGACCGGGCTCGCCGTGAACGCGAACGCCTCGGCGATCGGTCGGAGCAGCGGCCTGATGCTGAATGACGATGGGCTCGCGCCCGATGCCGCCGCGGGCGACAACATCTTCACGGCGAATGTTGCGGTCAACGCCGGCACCCTCCCCGGCAACTACGCGCTGCCCTTCTCAATCACAGACGACCAAGGACGATCCGGGGCGGGGAACATTGCCCTGCGCGTCTTCACATCAGTGGCCAACGACCTGTGCGAGAACCCGACACCGATCTCGGGGTTACTGAGCGTGCCGTGGAGCAACCTTGACGCAACCGGGAACGGCATCGGATACGGGCCGTGCAACGCGGCGTTTCAGGATGTCTTTTTCCTCTATACCGTCCCCGCGACGGGACGACTGACGATCGACACCATCACCAGTGACGGACCGGGCGTGGTGGCGGATACGGTGCTGGCGGGGTTCATGAGTTGTGCCTCCCTCCCCTTCGCGTGCGATGATGACGGCGGTGGGTCGGGCAAGTCGCGCATCGCCGCTCTCCCCGTTGTGGCGGGCCAGCAGATCGTGCTCGCGGTCGGCTCCTTTGATACCGAGCGCGGCAGCGGCGTGCTCAACTTCGGCCTCGCGCCCTTCACCGGCGGCTGCTGCTTTGGCAGCAGCGGGTGCTCCGTTCAGACGGAGGCCGACTGCTTCCTGATGGGCGGGGCCTATCTCGGGAACGATGTCCCCTGCGGACTTCCCGATGCTTACTCCGTCGCGTCGTCGCCCGTACCTCTCGAGGACATCTCTGTAACGGGCACCGCCGTCACGCTCACCGATGATTCAAGCGTGAACGTCGCACTTCCCTTCACATTCCCCTTCTGGGGCATGGCCAAGAACAACCTCAACATCTGCTCGAACGGCTTCCTGAGCTTCGGCAACCTCGGGCTCAACACGCTCTTAAACACGGCACTGCCAAACGCAGCCGCCCCCAACGACGCCATCTATGGATTGTGGGATGACCTCAACCCCGGCGTCGGCGGGAGCGTCCGCCATGAGACACGCGGGATCGCGCCAGCGCGAAGGTTCATCGTGCAGTTTACCAACGTGCCGCAGTTCGCCCAGGCAGACAGCAACACCTTCCAGATCGTGCTCTTTGAGGATGGGCACATCGCCCTCCGATACGGCACCATCACCGCAGAGAGCCCGGCCGGCGATTACACCATCGGCGTCGAGAATGCCCTCGGCACGCTCGCCCGGAGCATCAGCCCCGGGTCGATCGGCACCGGAAGCACCAGCCGGATCCTCACCTTCGTACCCGCTATGTCTCTCTGCCCCGGATCCTGCATCGCAAGCGCCCCTGCTTACCCCACCGGTGGCCCCATCGGCGGGCCCATGCTGATCTCGGTGCGTGTGCCCGACCTATGCCTCCCCGCAGTGGCGACCGTTCGGGCCGACCTCTCGCCCATCGGCGGGCCGATGGCCTTTGACCTCTTCGACGACCGTACCCACGGAGACCCGGTGGCCGGCGACGGCATCTACTCCGCGGCGTTCGTGCTCTCTCCGCTCCTCTCACCCGGCACGGTGACCCTCAACCATACCGTGACCGAGTCGGGTGGAAACACAAGCGACACCGCGGGCGAGTACGAACTCCGCGGCCCGCCGGCCTGCTCAACCACCCTCCTCAACAACATCGCGCCCGGGATGCTCTCCCCGGGCATCTTCCCGCCAGAACTTGAGAGCCAGATCGAGCGCTGCGACGGATGCGAGGCAAGCCCCGGACCGCCGGTCAAAAGCACGGCGATGGTCGATGACCTTGAACTCGATGGGCTTGAGGGCATCGTGGGCAACACCATCGAGTGCGTCGAGGCCGTGATGCGGGCCGACCCGCCCGGCTCCCCCATCGGATACCGGGTTAACCTCCACAACACGCTCGGCTCCGCCCAGACCAACCCGATCGGCAACCAGTACCGCGAGGAGTTCCTGCAGCCGACGCAGATCATCCAGAACTTCGACAATGCCAACTACCCGGGTTTCGACCTTGTGCGTTTCTCGCTCGGCACCGGCTTCCAGCAGCAGGGCAGCCGCATGAATCTGCCGATGGGTACCTACTACCTCAGCGTGGTGGCCATCTCGAACATCGACGATGGCCCCGTCGTGGTCGCCCTCTCGAACGCCCCCCAGGGCAACTTCAACGCCTTCGGCGTGCGCTTCCTGCCACCCCCAACCACGATCACCAATCCCCCACCCAGCAACGCCGCGTACCGCGTCAAGGGCACGGGGCCTGTCCCCGACTGCTCCGTCGATTTCAATGGCGATGGCTTCAACAGCCCCGACGACCTCGACACGTTCATCACGTTCTTCTTCAGCGATGACCCGGGCGAGAACGCCCTCTGCGATTTCAACAACGACGGCTTCGTCGAACCCGGCGACCTTGACGAGTTCATTACTGCCTACTTCGAAGGTTGCTGACTTCGCGCCAAGGTTGCACCGCCTCGTCTGCGGTTCTCCCCTTGCCGTTCATGGTCCAGACCCTGCCTCGGTCCACTTCAAGAGGAGCGCCGCAATCGCGCCCAGCGTACAATGGTCCAACCCGCTCCGCGGCCGCCCTTCCCTTTGGACCCGCGAAGCCGCCATTCACCCGGTCGCTCACCGCTCTAAGCAATCCCCCGCACCGCCACCACCCCCGCCGCACGCGACAGCGTGATCGGCCCTTGCGAGCCCTCCGTCGCCGCCCCCGCCGTGTATTGCCGCTCGATCTGCGGGCACAACCGGCACAGCATCTCGTGCGTGATCGTCCCCGCCTCCGCCGCCAGCGTCGGAAGGTGGTTCGGTGCCAGCGCATCGCGCCCGATCAGTTCTACCTCGCCCCCCACATGCGCCAACCGCTCGGGCAGTCCCGTCACGTCAACCGTAATTTGGTCCATGCTTACCCGCCCGATCACCGGCACAAACGCCGGCCGCTCGTGCGTCTCCGTGTGGTGCAGCGCCTGCGACTTTGGCCGGTCCCATGACCGCCCCGTCAGCGCGATCTTCCCCACGTTTGAGAGTGACACCGGATACCCATCCGCGTACCCCACCGGCACCAGCGCCACCCGCGTCGGCCGCTCCGTCACGAACGTCCGCCCATACCCCACCGGCGAACCCGCCGGAACTTCATGAATGTGGACGATCCGCGACACCCAGCGCATCACCGGCTCCAGCCGCGCTCCCTGCGCCGCAAACTCCGCCCCGCTCGCGCCACTCACAGCGCTGCTCGCGCCACTGCCGGCGATCGACTCCGCCCCAAACCCCCAGAACCCCTGCCCGATCCGCACCATCCCCGCGTGCAGTGAACTCGATCGCAGCGCCGCCGCCGTGTTCGCCGCGTGAACCATCACCGGCCCGCTGAACATCGGCCGCACCGACTCATACCACGCCCGGAACATCTTCGCCTGCTCGCGCGTATACGCCTCGTCGCTTGCCGGAGATGAAAAGTGCGTCATCACCCCCGCGAGCCGCAGCCGCTGGCTCGCCATGATGAACATCACAAGGTCCGTCGCCTCCGCTGCCAGCGCGCCGCCCCGCGCCATCCCCGTATCCAGTTGCACATGCACTGACAGCCGCACCCCCAGCTGCGCAGCACACTCCGCAAGCTGTCGCGCCTGCTCGATGTCATGCACCACCAGGTGCAACCGGTCGCGCACCGCCAGCCGATACACCGGGTCCGCCCGCTCGATCCGTCGCACCGGCATCAGCACCAGCACCGGCGTCTCACCCGGAACATCCACGAGCGCCCGCGCCTCGTCCGTGCAATAGACCGCCAGCATCTCGATGCCGTGCGCCGTCAGTTTCTTCGCGATCCGCACCGCTCCAAGCCCATACGCATCCTGCTTGATCACCCCGCAGATCGAGACATGTACCGGTGTCCGCCCCGGCGCATGCGCCGCCCGCGAACGACCCGCTTCCACCACCTCGCGCATCACCGCCAGGTTGCGCCCCACCGCCGAAAGATCGATCTCGATTCTGCTCGTCGCCACGCATGCTCCCATCGGACGCGGTTCGGCGCGCCCGCTCCGGGCCCGCCCGCCCCTTCGCAGGGCCCCATCCTGCCGCTGGTTATCGTCGCACCTGCTTCCCTATGATAAATGTCTCTACGCGGAAGTCACAGGCCCAGATTCAGGGCCCTCTTCACGACGATCCGCCAGGCGGCCCTCCGACATCCCGGCCGCCGTTTCGGGCACACGCCCCCGAGTTGTGCGGGGACGCGCGGCAAGCCGCCCGAGTTCTCCGTCGGAACGCGCCGATCTCCTCGGTGCCATCGCCCGCTGCATTCCCATGACCTCAGAAAACACGCCGTTCACTCCCCCCTTCCCCGGCGAAGGTGCCGGACACCACACTGATTCCCCCGCCCCACTCGGCCCACCCCCGGTCGGTCTCCCCGGCCCAGCCCCCGATGCGGCCCCTGCGAGCGACGCTTCCGCGCCCGGCTTCAACCACTCTGGCTTCTCCGACGAGATCTTCGCCAAGGATGTCACGTTCGAGTCGCTCGCCCTCCGCAACTCCGTTCTCAAGGGCCTTCACGACGCTGGCTTCGAGCGACCCACCAAGATCCAGGCCATCCTGATTCCCCCCATCCTCGCCGGCAAGGACGTTCTCGGCCAGGCCCGCACCGGCACCGGCAAGACCGGTGCCTTCGGCCTCCCGCTGCTCCACCTCTGCAACAAAGAAGTCCCCTACCAGGCCCTCATCCTCGTCCCCACCCGTGAACTCTGCGTTCAGGTCGCCGACGAAATCAACCTCCTCGCCCGCGCCACACCCTTGAGCGCTTGCGCCGTCTTCGGCGGCCAGCGCATCACCCAGCAGGTCGAGTCTCTCCGCCACGGTCCCCAGATCATCGTCAGCACCCCCGGCCGGCTCATGGACATGGTCGAGCGCCGCCACCTCCACCTCAAGAACGTCCGCTTCGCCGTCCTTGACGAAGTCGACCGCATGCTCGACATCGGCTTCCGCGACGACATCCGCCGCATCCTCAAGATGTGCCCCCCCCACGGCCCCGGCGGACGCCAGAACATCTTCGTCTCCGCCACCATGGCCCCGGAAGTCGAGCGCCTCGCCCGCTCCCACAGCCACGAGGCAGAGAAGATCATCGCCGTCGTCGAAGGCCCCCTCACCAACCACATCGTCAAGCAGTGGTTCCTCCCCGTGCAGGGGTGGGACAAGCGCAAACTCCTCCTCCACCTCCTCACCCATGAGGAGCCCGACCTCACCCTCGTCTTCTGCCGCACCAAGCGCACCGTCGACGACCTCAGCGAATACCTCAATAAGAAGGGCATCGACGCCCACGCCATGCACGGCGACATGATGCAGAACCGCCGCATGCGCGTCATGGAAAAACTCC
>JBQTIJ010000183.1:0-2223 GCA_052388255.1 Phycisphaerales bacterium | reverse complement strand
GGCCTGCTCCCAACCTATCCGAACCCTGCGCTCGCGGCGTGTCTCTTCGTGTACCCATTCGCTTCGTTCTATGCGGGCGCTGGCGTGTTCGTTGGGTCACTCAGAGAGGGGGAGAACTCCGGCCGGGTCATCGGATACCACGGGCTGCGACAGGGGGACGAAGTCTTCCTGATCGCCGAGGCGGGCATCACCTGGACGGGGAGGGATGAGGGTGCGACCGAGGGCCTGGGCGCAGGGCGGGTGGCGATCGGCGGACACTACAACACCGGCGATGCCGAGCGCTTCTCCGGGGGCACCCGCGGCGGCACCGGCGGGGTCTTTGGCCTCTTTGAACAGCAACTCTCCGGAACGCTCGAGACCGATGAGGAGGAAGCAAAGGGAGCGTTCTTCTTCGTTCACGCGGGGTTGACGGACAAGGATCTGGCGCTGGTATACGCCAGTCTCACGGCCGGGCTCTCTCTGAAAGGGACCTTCGCGGATCGTCCGGACGATGTCGCGGGCGTGCTGGTGTCGCACGGCCTGCTCTCAAGCGAGCCGGGAGCGGATGCGGACGGGAACGAGACGGCGATCGAGGTCTTCTATGGGGTCGCGGTGACCCCTTGGCTGACGGTCAAGCCGGACTTGCAGTACATCGTGAACCCGGGGGGGAGCGGCCTGCAGGATGCGCTGGTCAGTGGGGTGCAGGTGCGGGTCAGTTTCTGAGGCGCAATATCGGCGCGAACCAAAGTCCTGTAAGGGTTTGCATGTCCCCAAAAAGCGCTACCGAAGTACCCGGGATTGCCCTGATTGCCAGCCGTTTGTAGGTCGTTTTGCCAAAAGGGCAATTCGTGCTTGCATAGCCAATGAGAGCGCGGTATTGTCCATCTGCATCAAGGTGAGGGAGGGAGATGGTTCGCCTTCACTTTGCTGCTGCCATCGGGCTTTCTATTGGGAACTGGGCAACCAGAACCCACCAGACGGCCCCGGCGGTGGTTACGCGCTGGCGACGAGCCAGGAGCGCTCCCCCACTGCTGAGCCTCCAAAGGCAAATGGCGAGGGCGGGTACGGACATTTGGCCTGTATGGAGGAGAGAGCCCGGTCCCGGGTTCTCTTTCATGCAGCAGCCGAAACAGCACAACCAACACCTGCCGACGCAGCCGGGTATGCCCGGCGGTGGCAGTGTCATGGGCGCGCCCATTGACGCGCCGCTGCTCGTCGGTACGGCCCCGGCAATGCAGCGGTTGCGGAAGCTGATCGGGGCGGTCGCCAGCCGCGATTGCACCGTGCTGATCCAGGGCCAGTCGGGTACGGGCAAGGAACTGGTCGCGCGGACGATCCACACCAGCAGCCGGCGAGCCCGGGGTCCGTTTGTCGCGGTCGATTGCACCGGCCTGCGCGACACGCTGCTCGAATCACAGTTGTTCGGTCACGTCAAGGGCGCGTTCACCGGAGCCGAGCAGCCCACACTCGGCTTCTTCCGCGCCGCCGACGGCGGGACGCTCTTTCTTGACGAGATCGGTGAACTGGAAGCACGGACGCAGGCCAAACTGCTGCGCTGCATTCAGGAGCGGGCCGTCGTGCCCCTTGGCGGGGTCAAGCCCATTCCTGTGAACGTCCGCGTGCTCGCGGCGACGCACCGGGACCTGAAGCAGATGGTGGCGCGGAGCGAGTTCCGCGAGGACCTGTACTTCCGCCTTGATGTCGTGCGCCTCGAGACGCCGCCCTTGTCGCGCCGCGGCGTTGATGTCGTGCCGCTTGCGGAGCACTTTCTGGCCGAACTGGCGGACCTCTATGAGGAGCCGGTCAAGCGGCTTTCGGCCGATGCCCGCGAACTGCTCGCGGCGTACTCCTGGCCGGGGAACGTGCGCGAGTTGGCGAACGCCATCGAGCATGCGGTGGTCTTTGCCAACGGCGAGGAGCTCACGCCCCTCGACCTGCCGGAGCGGCTGCGGGCCGGAGTCGTGCCCGGGGCGAACCCGGCGGATGGGCCGATCGTGACGCTGGAATCGGCGGAACGGACGCTGATCGCGCGGGCCCTGAAGGCGACGGATGGGAACCAGTCCAAAGCCGCGGAGATCCTCTGCATCGACCGGCGCCGCCTGTCGCGGAAGATCGGCCGGTATGGCCTGAAGCACATGACGAAGTGACCGGTCGGCAGGCGCGTGCGTGGCGATCGGCCGCGCGGTGCTGCGTGGGGTCCGCCGCGCTCGGTCGCTCTCAGAACGGGATATCAAGCGAGAACGA
>JBQTIJ010000182.1:0-16080 GCA_052388255.1 Phycisphaerales bacterium | reverse complement strand
ACCACCTCCACCCGTCCCGCTTCAGCATCGGTCCGCGTGAAGCGGAGGGTCGGACCCATGGCCGTGATGTTCTCTATCCCCCCGCGCCGCAGCGCTGCGGAGCCCTGGCGCTGGCGAAGGGCGTGGCGATAGAACACGTGCAGCCCGCGCGGGTTGTCGCGCTCCCGGGCCAGGTTCAGCGTGCCGGTTGGCGCAGAGAACCGGCGCCACGGCTTGCCCGTGGTGAAGCCGCCCCCCGGTCCATCGCTCCAGGGCATGGGTGTGCGGATGTCAGGATCCGGCTTATCGCCGGGGAGGCCGAGTTCCTCACCGTAATAAATGAACGGCACGCCCGGCAGGGTGAGCAACGCCGCCGCGGCGACCCGTGCCCGGGCGATCGGCGTCGCCGGGTCCGCCGGCCGGTCGCGCGAGAGTTCGGTCATCACCCGCGGCTGGTCGTGGTTCGTAAGAAACGTGCAGTACTGGTTGGGCGGGTAGAGCGAAACGACGCGCCGCAGCGCTTCGGCGAGTGGCTCGGCGTTGCCGGTGCGGGCGGCCGCCATGATGGAGGCGGCGAGTTCAAACTCAAAGACGGTGTCGAGTCCCGGGCCCACATACGGGCTTGCCTGAACACTCGGGGCCCAGACCTCCCCGACGGTGAAGGCCCGCGGGGCCGTGGTCTTGATCACCTCTCCAAAGTCGCGGAGCCAGCGGTGCGTGGCGGGGGTGTTCTCCTGTATCGGGCCGTCCTCGATCAGGTGCCGGATGGCATCAAGCCGAAAACCATCGACCTTCATCTCGCGCAGCCAGAAGCGGGCCACGTCGTGCATGGCCTGCGTGACGGCGGGGTTTTCGTAGTTCAGGTCGGGCATATCCGCCCCGAAGCAGCCGTAATAGAACGGCCCCGGCGCATCGCGCGCGGCCGCGTGCCAGACCGTCTGGTTCCACGGACCCTTGAAAGTCGGGCGCGCGTCGCGCCAGATGTACCACTCGTGAAAGGGCGATGCGCGATCAAGCGCACGGGTGAACCACTCGTGCCGCTGTGAGTGATGGTTGAGCACAAGGTCGATGATGACCCGGATGCCGCGCTCATGGCAGGCCGTGATCAACCGCTTGAAGTCATCGTTGCTGCCGTAGTCGCGCTCGATGGTCAGATAGTCGGTGGTGTCGTACCCGTGGTAGGAGGGTGACTCCGTCACGGGCATGAGCCAGAGGCCGGTGATGCCAAGGTCGGTCGTGGTCTCGGGCTTGCCGTCGTTGAGCGTATCGAGACGCTCGATGAGTCCTGCAAGGTCACCCACGCCGTCCCCGGCGAGTGGCCCCGCGCCCGAATCCGCAAACGAGCGGACGAAGACCTCATAGAAGACCGTGTCATTCCACCACGCATCCTTCGCCGCGGCCGGATGGTCCGCTGGTGCTCGCTTGGCCGGGCCAATGGGAGCAACTGGATCAGGGCCGGGAGCGGAGGGATTGGTCGTCGCCTGCCCGCAGGCGGCGGCAACGGAGCAGACCGTGCCCACAAGGGCGAGGAGCGGGCGGCAAAGTCCGTGCGTGGCGGGATGCAAACGCCCCCGGCAGGAGTCGAACCTGCGACCTCAGCTTTAGGAAAGCCGTGCTCTATCCAACTGAGCTACGAGGGCAGCCGAAGGGATGATAAGGGGGTGTGGGGCCAAGGGGCCGCTGGCTCAATCGGCGATCGCCGAGCCGTCGCGCGAGCCGTAATGAGCCCGCGCCGCGGCACGCATGTCCGTGAGTGCCGCTCGTGGCCACCCCTTGCGCACCCGGGCCGCGCCGAGGGCAAAGAGGTGGCTCCACTGTCGAAAGAGAATGCCATACGCCCAGAAGAGCGAGCGGCCGGGGTCATAGAGGTTCGTCGCCTCTGCGGAACTGCCGTTGAGCTCAACGATGCCAAACCCGCGGCCTGCGCGCAGCAGATCATCCGACTCATAGCGCAGGTCAAAGCGCCCAAAGTCGAGTCCCCCGGGCGGCGACTGCGGATCATCCGGGTTGAGGGGGAAGCGAGCGCAAAGGTCATCGATCACCGCTGAAAGGGCGGGGGTGATCAGGTCGCTCCCATCGCTGAAGAGCGTCCCCTGGCAGTGGTTGCCCGCCTCCGCAAGCCGGAGCCGCTCCCCCGGCGCAAGCACGCGATCGCGCTCGGCCCCCCAACGGGCGAGAAACGTCGCGGCCTGACAGGCCAGACGTGGGTGGTCATGGATCAGCCCGGTGAGTGTGCGCCGGCCATCACCCGTCACCACGGGAAAGGTCTTGCGCGTGATCGCGAAGATGAAGCCCGCCGGCCCGGGCGTTGCCGCGGTCCCGTGCGGGAATCCCGGGATGGTCTCCCGGCGGCGGACCCACAGGATGCCGCACTCGTGCGGCCCGGGGTGATATTGCTGCACGACCACGGGGCGCCCGACGCCCTCCAGGTATTGACGCACGGCCTGCGGCGACCGCGCCAGTTTGACGGCGTAGCCGCGTTGCCCGGTGTCGGGCTTGAGGATGATGGGGAAGCCGAGCGTGTCTGGATGTTCGCGCATGAGCACGGCCACCCGGGCAGCCCGCGATTCTGGCGTGTCGCCGGGGAGCGCATCGAGCAGGAAGGTGGCGCACCCATGGGGACCGGTGAGCCCCTTCATGATCCGGGCCTTGCTCTCATGAATGAACCCGCCCCCGTTCTCGATCCCCGGGTTGACAGCCAAAAAGACGAGCGGGCCCCGATGCCGCAGCCCAAGCCACGCCAGCCAAGGGACGAGCGGCGCATAGAAGAGCCACGAGGGCCAGAACTCATGGTGCGTCCAGCGGCGAAGGAGCACCCGCAGCCGCCAGGCGAGCCCCGGGCGTTCTGCGGGCGCGGCGTCGGCTGGCGCGGCGGCACTGGCCGCTCGCGTCGGCGGGGAAGAAGCAGTGGTTTCAGGGGGGCGGGTCAAGCGCGGGCAGAGGTGGGAGGACACAAGCACAATCGCCGCGAGGAGAGTATGAGTGAAGCACCAGAGCGACGCCGCGAGCATTGCCACTGGGCAGAGACGCTGGCGACGAGCGCGGCCGCGGTTCGCCAACAATCACATGTTCTCTCGCCTGCTCGCCTCGGATGCGGCCCACGGAGACTTGAAGTGAACATGCGTCACTATTTCCAGATGACCCCGGGGCCGGAAGAGGGCCGCAATCTGGATACCCCTCCTGTGTGTGCTTGTTACGGGGGCGTACGCCCTCTGGTTCACGCCTGCTCAGCGCGCAAGGCGTCAGAAACTTCACGGCGCGATCGTGGTGCCGCGCTTGCCGCTGTACCTGGGGCTCGCCCAACTCGCGGAGATGCCGCTGTTCCAGGGAATCATGGTGAAGCGAGATCCGGGTTCGTCAAGCAAGGTGTACATCACAACCGAGGATACCGCCGAACGGTCGGAGCGGGAAAGGGCAAAGCAGCGGAGCCGGCCGAATGGCTCGGCAATCGGGGTGCCGTCGCGCTCTCGGAGAAAAGCGCGTTAACACCGCTGACTGCCGCCGAGTGGCGGGCGATCGATGTCCCTTCGGTGACGACAAAGAACCCGGCAGGGTATTTCAGGATGCCGAATGAGGATCGAAAGGCGATCGAACTGCGCCTTTCACAGTTCCTTGCTGGGTCGATTCTGACGTTTTTCGAACCACCGATCGATTCCAACTTGGTCTGCGCGCTCTCGGTGGAGGGCAGGATTCGCGAGAGCGCCGGGCTCCCCGGTACGGGCTCAACCGAAACCGCCGTGGGCGAGTGCTATGTCCAGGCTCACCGCGCCAGCTATGGCCACCCTGTGGGGCCGGTCTTTCGCCTGGCACAAGCCAAGAACAGTGGCCTGTATCTGCACGCCTCGTGGATCATCGAGGGCGAATGGATTCTTTGGCACGATGAATGGTTCTTGGAAGTCTGGTCCATCCGCCACGACTGGAACAAGGACCTTGCGGAACTCGAGAGACTCGAGAAGCAAGCGACAGAAGGAGGCCCCCAGTGACACCTCCCCAAACCAGTCGCTCAGCCATTGCTGCCGTAATGTGTGCCGCCCAGACCACGTCGGGAGTGGCCAATGCCCGTTTGATCGCGGGTGTCGGGACCGTCACCGATCATCCGCTTCTGCTCGCGTCGTTGGGACCCTTCAATGACGGCGACCCGTTGTTGGCAGCGAACAAGTGCGCGGCGCAGAACGCCGACTCCCTAACGCTCGGGCCGCTCATCTATGAGGAGCGGATCAAAACGGTCCGTGGAGGTATGCAGGACTTTGAGGTCCCGATCAGGGTGCCGGTCCATCGAGTGACACAGGGGCCCGTGGTTCCGCGGCCCGCTTGGCAGCGGAACAACGACATCCTGGTGACCGTCGGCAGTGGCATCGGCGTAGGGTCATTTTCCACGGTGGCGAACTCAACCCTCCCTGAAATCATCGGCCCGGGCACGCTCCGTCCAGGCGCGAACCACGACTCGATCGCGCGGCCTTGGGTCGCCAGGTCCGTCTGTCTCGGAATGATCCTGAATGCCGAGGCGCAGAACGGCGACTTCCGGCCCGCCACGGAGCGCGATCCATGACCCGCCGGTTCCGATCGAAGCACATCGCTCTCAGTTTCGTCGCGGTGCTGGCGGCAACGATCGTCGCGGTTCGCTGTTCGAGACCGTCGCTGTCGCCGGAGGTCGCCGCCACCGTGCGCACCGTGGAGCCGATCGAGCATCCTTTTGTCGAGCCGGGCCAAGAGACTCATGGGGGCAGGATCCTTCAACGAAGGGGAGCGGCAGACGGTCGATCCGTTCTCATCACGTTCTTGAAGTTGGATCAAATCGACGGCGCGGGTGGGATAGAGCCATTGGTCGGCGAGCCAGCGGACAGAGCAGTTGCCTCCTTCATTCCTCTTGCTCGCTGCTACAGCGTCGATGCCTTAACCGGTGAGTCCCGTGTCGTTGACAAGGAGATCTGGCTGGAAGGGAGTTCCCATCGCCTTGACCTCGGCATCCTCGAACTGACGACCATGGCGGGATTCACTGTGACGGGCACGCGCTCCAGCAACCTCACGCTCCATTTCAACGGCAAGCCCGTTGCGATCGCCGGCAACACGTATGTGCTCGCTGGCCTCACCTTCGACCGCCAGACCGCAGCCGTGGCATCCGTGCTCGGCCACCGCAAGCACCATGCGGGGTTCCCGGGCATGGGAGGGTCCACGCGGGACTACGGCGAGTTGTACATCCAGGCACTCGACATCCGGACTGGGCGGGTCATCGGGCCAGCGTTTCACCTTCTCAACGCGGTCGAACAACGGAAAGGAGACGTGGCCCCCGAGTCTCCGCTCTGGCTCATCGATCGCAAGCTCTTGCTCATCACAAACAGGTCCTATCGAAAGATGTGGATCATCGCCCATGACTGGGAGGCCGATGCAAAGGCCCTTCCACCGAGCGAGCCCCCTGCGCCATCCGACCCGATCAAGGGGCCCTGAAAGCCACTGTCAACGAGCACTCTCACGTGCCAGTGCCCATGGAGTTGGTCATGCCCCCCTCGCACCGCTCACACCAGTGACACCACCCCACGAACCCTTGGACACCCGCCCCCCGCCCCACAATGATCGCCCGTGCCCGCCGACCGAATCATCGAAACAGATGTACTGGTGATTGGCGGCGGGGTCGCCGGGTTGTGGGTGCTCGCGAACGCCCGCCGCGCGGGCTTTCGGGCCCTGCTCGTTGAGGAGCAGGCCCTCGGCACCGGGCAGACGATCGCTTCGCAGGGGATCATCCACGGCGGGCTGAAGTACGCCCTGTCGGGCGAGGCCACCGCCGCGGCACGCGCAATTGCCGAGATGCCCGCGGCGTGGGCGGAGGCCATCGGCAGTGCGGCGCGGATCGGTGGCGAAGGCGCGGTCGAGGTTCCGCCGCTCCAGGGCGTGCCCGTGCTCTCGCCGTGTCAGTGGATATGGACGACCAGCGGCGTGCTCTCGCGGCTGGCGGGGCTTGGGGCCAGTCGGGCGATCCGCACCCCTGTGGTCCGCGTGCCCCCTGCGGAGCGGCCCGCGGTCTTCGCCGGTGCGCCGGCGACGATCGATGTCTATCGCGTGGGAGAACCGGTGCTCCCCGTGGCGGGAGTGATCCGTGCCCTGGCGCGGCTCGGCCAGGGCGCGCTCATGCAGGCAAGGGTTGAACGCGCCGAGCGCCGGGGCGGGAGTGGATGGAGCGTCGCCTGCGCGGCGGAAGGTACCGGCACCGTCGCGATTCACGCGGTGCATGTGGTTCTCTGCGCCGGGCCGGGGAACGCCCTGCTGGCCCCGGCCTTTGGCCTCACCGGCGCGACCATGCAGCGGCGGCCGCTCCACATGGTCATGGCCCGGGGAGCGTTGCCGGAGGTCTTCGGTCATTGCGTGGGGGCGAGCACGGTGCCGCGGCTGACCGTGACCACGGCGCGGCCGGGCGAAGGGGCGGAGCGCGTCTGGTGGATCGGTGGTGGGCTCGCGGAAGAGGGTGTGGGGCTTGATGAAGCCACCCAGCGGGCCCGGGCCCGGCAGGAGGTACAGACGTGCCTCCCTTGGGTGGACGTATCGATGGCGCGCTGGTCGACGCTGCGGATCGATCGGGCCGAGGGATTGGACAGAGCCGGCCGCAGGCCCGATACCCCGGTGATCCACACACAGGGCGGAGCCACCGTGGTCTGGCCGACCAAACTGGCCTTTGCTCCGCTGGTGGGGGCTGAAGTCGTCGCGGCCCTGCGCGGTGCGGGGGTGCCGGCCCGGGGCGAGAGTGAGCCGCTCAGCGGCTTTCCCGTGCCGGGCGTGGCGATACCACCGTGGGATGAGCCAGCCCGTGTGTGGCACGGCGGAGAGGGCGCATGATCCCCCGCGCGCTCGGAGTCACCGGCCTGCGTCTCTCGCCCATCGGGCTCGGCACCGTCAAACTCGGGCGGAGCGCGGGGCTCTCGCTCGCCACGCCGGCGCGCATCCCGGATGATGCTGAGGCCGTCGCCCTTCTCGAGACGGCGCGCGACCTTGGCGTCAACCTCATCGACACCTCCCCCGCCTATGGCCGCAGCGAGGAGCGGCTGGGCGAGTTGCTGGCCCGCGTTCCTGCGGATTGGGTTGTGGTCACCAAGGCAGGCGAGACGTTCGATGGTCGCTCGCACCACGACTTTTCTGGCGCGGCCCTCCGCGCGAGTGTCGAGCGTTCATTGCTCCATCTCCGCCGCACCGTGCTCGATGTTGTGCTGCTTCACTTCTCGAGCGCCGTTGATGATGTGAAGGTCCTTCAGGCGGGGGAAGCAATGCAGACGCTCGCCGCCCTGAAGCAGGAGGGCAAATGTCGCGCCATCGGAGCATCGGCCTCCACCGGCGCCGGAGCCGCGGCGGCACTCGCCGGCGGGGCGGATCTGGTCATGGTCACAATCAACGCCGCCGAGCCGTGGGGGATCGAAGCGGCCCGTCTGGCGGGCGAGTGCGGCGCGGGCGTGCTGGTCAAGAAGGCGCTCGGGGGTGGTCGGAGAGACCCGGCGGCGGCAATCCCCTTCGCGCTGGCGGCCCCGGGGGTGACGAGCGTGGTTGTGGGGACCACAAACGTGGCTAATCTCCGCGCGTGCGTGGCGAGTGCCCAGTGAGCGCCGCGCGTGCGCCCAGTGAGTTCCGAGCGAGCCGGTGCAGTCTCAGGGAGTGACAGGCGCAGCCGCGAAGATCTTGCCGCTCATCGCCACCGCGACCCCGGCGAAGATCAGGGCGATGCCGAGGTAATCGGTCAGGCGCGGCTTGTCGCCCAGCACGGTGATGGTGAAGACGATGAAGACCGTCATCGTGATCGCCTCTTGGATGATCTTGAGCTGGGGCGTGGTGAGCGTCTGGCTCCCGATGCGGTTCGCGGGGACCTGCAGGATGTACTCAAAGAGCGCGATCCCCCACGAGACGGCGATGGCAAGCGTGAGCGACCACCCCTTGTGCTTGAGGTGGTAGTACCACGCGAAGGTCATGAAGACATTCGAGGCGGTCAGGAGCACAACAGCAAGGAGCCACGGAGGGAGTGTCATGGGTGCCCGTTTGGTCAGGCCGCGGGGTTCAGCGCAGCGGCACGCGCTCGGTGATGCTCAGGCCAAAGGCATCAAGCCCGGGAAGATCCGCGGCGTGGTTGGTCAGCAGGCGCAGGCGGCTGAGGCCAAGGTTGCGGAGGATCTGGCCGCCGATCCCAAAGTCGCGCATGTGAACGGGCAGAGCGTGCCCCGCGGGGTGGGTGAGGTCGGGCGTATCGGCCCCCTTGGAGTGCCCGGGGCGGCGGATGGTGCTCAGGCGCTGCTCAAGCGTGCTGCCCACCCCCTCCGGCCGGAGGTAGACGACGGCGCCGCGCCCTTCGCGCTGGATCGCCCGCAGCGCGAAGTCCAGCGAGGCGGAACTCGGCGGCTCGGTAGCGCCCGGCATGGTGGCGCTGAAGATGTCCCCAAGCAGGTTGCGGCGGTGCATGCGGACAAGCGTCGGCGCGTCGTTCTCAATGACGCGGCCAGCCCCATCAAGCCCGCCCACCCCGCCGAGTGTGAGGGCGAGGTGGGGGAGCGGATCAACGAGCGAATCGAAAGCAAAGAGCGTGAACTCGCCATGCGGGGTGGCGACAGGGGTGCCTGCACTCGGCTCGATGCGGCGCACCAGCGATTCGCGCTCCAGCCGATGCTCAATGATCTGGTTGACCGAGCACATCTTGAGCCCATGCCGACGGCAGAGCTCGATCAGGTCAGGGACGCGGGCCATCTCGCCGTCGTCGCGCATCACCTCGATAATCAGGGCCGAAGGGTGCAGCCCCGCGAGGCGGCAGAGGTCGATCGATCCCTCTGTCTGCCCGGTGCGCACCAGCACTCCGCCATCACGCGAGCGCAGCGGGTTGATGTGCCCGGGGCGCACGAAGTCCGCCGGGGTGGTGCGCGGGTCGATCGCCAGTTGCACACAGCGCGACCGCTCCCGGGCCGAGACACCGGTGGTGAAGCCGTGGCGGGGGTGCCCGTCGATCGAGACCGTGAAGGCCGTGCCCCGGACGCTGGTGTTGGAGGAGGCCTGCGGGGGGAGGTCCAGCCGGTCGCAATCCTGCTCGGTGAGCGAGAGACAGAGATACCCGCGGGCCACCGAGAGCATGAAGGTGAGCGCCTCGGGGCTGACAAACTGCGCTGGCAGCACAAGGTCACCCTCGTTCTCGCGCGATTCGTCATCGGTCAGAACGACCATCTTCCCTTGCTTGAGGTCCGCCAGAATCTCGGGGATCGGTGAGAACATGGGTGCTCGGGAGAGAGATGGTCGGGTCGTTGTGCAGATGAGCGCGAGGGCGAGGCCGCGGGTCGCCCGCCGACGGGGCGGAAGGTCACTTGAGCGAGTCGGGGAGACGGCCGTGGATGGCCTTGAGTTCTTCCGCCCGTGCCCGCGGCATCACCAGCGTGGCATCGGGCGTGTGGACGACGATAAGGTCATCGCACCCCAGCAGGGCGATCGTGTGCGATGGGTCGCTTGAGACCACGAGCGAGCCGCTCGACTTCTCTATGAATGTGCGGGCAGGCGTCAGCACGCCCCCGAGCCGGTTGCCAGCGCCATCGGCCGTCAGCGTGTCGCCATAACTCGGCCAGGATCCCACGTCCAGCCAGCGAAGGTCCATCTGCACCGTGCAGACCTCGACCTCCTTATCCGTGCTGGCCGGTTCCATGATGGCGTAATCCACGCTGATCTTGGGCAACGTGGGATAGACGCTCTGCAGCACCGCCGCCTGGGCGGGCGTGCCCCAGGCCTGCTGGATCTTCATCAACCCGTCGTGGGCCTCGGGCTTGAAGCGGCGGATGCAGTCGAGCACCGTCGCGGCTTTCCAGACGAACATCCCGCTGTTCCAGCCGAACTGCCCGGATTCGAAATAGGCCTGGGCCCGCGGGGCGTTGGGCTTCTCCACGAACCGCGCCACGCGAAAGGCGAGCCCCTCCGCACCCTTGATGCCCCCGATCGCCGGCCCGCGTTCCACATACCCGAACCCCGTCGCCGGGTAGGTCGGCTTGATGCTGAAGGTCACCAGCCGGCGCGGGTCCGCCTCCACCAGCCGGAACCCAAGGTCCACACGCTGCCGGAAGAGCTCAATCGGCTCGATCACATGGTCGGCCGTGAAGACCGCGAACACAGCGTCCTTGTCGCGCTTGGCCAGCACCGCCGCCGTGAACCCCACCGCGTTCACCGTATCCCGGGCCGTCGGTTCCCCGAGAATCTGGCTATCGCTGAAGTCCGGCAGGGCCGCGCGAATCGGGGCTCGGTACCCCTCCCCGGTGCAGATGTACCGCTTGTCCGCATCGACCAGCGTGTCAAGACGCGCCGCCGCGAGGGCGAGCAGCGACTGCGAGCCCCCCGCTCCACCCGCCCCCCCCGCTCCACCCGCATCGCGCGGCACAAGCGGCAGAAGCTGCTTCGGTTGGCCATTCCGGCTCATCGGCCACAGCCGCGTGCCGGCTCCGCCGGCCATGATCATCGCATAACGCATAGACGCTCCGGGGGATCAGGGCGGGAGGGTATGGATGGTCCGGAGAGGGCCGGGTGCGAACCCGAAAGCCGCCGACGATGCGTAGCAGGTCGGGCTGCGGAGGGTTTCTTTTCTCATGGGTGTATCTGCGCCGGCGATGGGTCCCTCCTCTTGGGTGGCCGGGCAACTGCCCGACCCTCCAGCACAAGGGACTCGGAAACGGCGTCGCCCCGGCCCGGTCGACGCGCGGAACCGATGGGTTCACCCATCCTCGACCGGGCCGAGATGGCTCCCTTTTCGACTTGTCGAAGGGGCCTTGATTCGAAGGAGCTTCAGATGTTCAAGAAATGTGTCGCGTCGATCACCGGGCTGGCCGCTGCCGCGGCGTTGTTCCTTGTTGTCCCCACGGCGGACGCCGGCGGCGGCGGTGGGAGCGGTTTCCGCATCCGCGCCCGGCTGAATGGCGCGGGCACGCTCGCCAGCGGCAAGGCCGACTATCGCGAGCGGATGATCGGCGCGAATCTCCAGCAGCGGTTCAACGTGGAGATTGAAGACGCGGCCGCTGACACCACCTACGAGATCACAATCAACGGTTCACTCTTCGGGACCGTGACGACCAACGCCCTTGGAGGGGGCCACCTTGAGTTCGCGACCCTGACGGTGGACGACAACCCCGGCGACGAGCACCCCCCCCTGCCCACCGACATCCAGCGCCTCGCCGCCGGGATGGTGGTCTCGATCGGCCCGGTCTCGGGCGCGTTCCGCTGAACCACGCTGGATTCCCGGTGGAGCGCAGGCGTGTGGGTCTGCGCTCGACCTCTCCTGTGCTGCCCGGGCCGGGGTCAACCCGGCTCGGGTGGTTTCTGATCGATCAGTCCGCTCTCCTCGTGATAGGAGTATGACCATGCGTATCGCTCAACATGCTTCGTTTCTCGCGATCGCGCTCGCGACATCCGTCCACGCCCAAGTGACGGTGCCCAACGACTTTGAAACGCCGACGTCGCGACTGCTCCCGGCATTCTCGTATTTCGGCGGCGTGCAAAGCTACTCGACAGCCGTCGTGCCGGTTCCCGTGTACTCCGGATCATCGCTCGCCGTGTCGATCAACTTTCGTCACGACAACTTCTTCCCCGTTGCGGGGGTGGGGGTCGGAACGGGTGTTCTTGCGCCCCCCGCGCTCGGCGCGCGGGCCGGAGCCACGCTGCTCAGCATCACCGCCCAGGGCCCGACGACAGGCATGCTGACCATGAAGGTCGCCGTGCGGGAGGACGACAACGGCGACGGTGTCATCGATCTGGGCGGGGACGACGACGAGTGGGAGACACGAAACATCCTGCTCACGCCAACGGCCACGGCCTACAACCTTGCCTTCAGCGCGTTCGAGGATACCGACCCCGATTCGGGCGACAACGTCCGGAACTTCACCTCGACCGGGCGGATGGCCCTCGTGTTGACCTTCGAGACGCGCACGACGCTGCCGGGGGGCATCATCGAAACCCCCGTGACAGTGCGCATCGACCACCTTGGGTTCTTTGCGGCCCCGCAGAGCATCCCCGGGCCCGCCTGCACCGTCGATTTCAACCACGACGGCCTGCTCGAGCCCGGCGACCTGGACGACTTCATCACGGCGTTCTTCGCTGGAGAGGCGGGGTCGGCGACAGACTTCAACGCCGATGGGCTTTCGACCCCCGATGACCTTGACGACTTCATCACCGCGTACTTCGAAGGGTGCGCCTGACGGACCACGCCGGGCGAAGCGGGCCGGCCCGGCGCGGCGTGTACGCGGCCCGCGATAGTTGGTTCGAAGGAGACGATGTATGATTCGTCGAATGATCGGATTGGCATCGGCACTGGTGGCGTGCGCGGCCCTCGCGTGCGTCACGCCCGACGCCCTCGCCCGTGACCGCGGGCGGGGCGGTGGGAACAGCAGCGGTGGAGGGGGCAGTGGTGGCGCGTCAGTGCGCAACCACAATGTGCGTTTCATCGCGCGTCTGGCCACTCAGGGTGGTCCCGGAAAGGGCAGCGCCGATTACCGCGAACGCATGGTCAGAGGTGTCCTTCAGCAGACCTTCAAGGTCGAGGTGGAGCGGGCTGCCCCCAACGCCACGCTCGAGGTTCGCGTGAATGGCGTCCTCTTCAGGACGGTCACCACTAACCGTCTCGGACGGGCTCACCTGGAGTTCAAGACCAGCACCCTGGACGACAACCCCAGTGACGACGACCTGCCGCTCCCAACCGACTTCCCGCGGCTGGGAACCGGTTCGGTCGTGACGGTCGGCCCCTACACGGGCACGCTCGTCCGCAAGTGACCTGATGCCGGGCCGGGGTGACCCCGACCGGTTGCACACCCGCCGCGCTGGCCTCGCCGCCCGCGCGGCGCTTCCTTCCCCGTCGCTACACTCGCGCGTGAGTATGCACGCCGCCGATCCTGGACCGCTCGCCGGGGCTCTCGGGGGCGCCTGCGTCTTCAAGGGAACGACGCTCCCCGACCCCCTCCCGGTCGAGCCCATGGCGCTCTTCTCCTCCTGGCTTGCGGACGCCGCCCGGGCCCGAATCTCACCCAACCCCAACGCCATGGCCCTCGCAACCGTGGACGCCCGCGGCCATCCCTCCGCCCGGATCGTGCTCTGCCGTGGCGTTGACACCGAGCGCGGGTTCATCGTCTTCTACACCAACTACGAAAGCGACAAGGCCCGCGAACTCGCCGCCATCGGCCGCGCCTCCGCCCTCTTTCACTGGGACGGCCTTGAGCGCCAGGTCCGCATCTCCGGCCCGGCTGTCCGCTCGCCAGAGAGTGAGAGCGAGGCATACTTCAACGCCCGCCCGAAGGAGAGCCGCATCGCCGCGTGGGCGAGTGCCCAGAGCCGGCCCCTTGCCTCCCGCGACGAACTCCTCAGTGCGCAAGCCGAGATGGAACGGCGCTTCGGCGTTCGTGCCGGTGTTGATCCAGAGTCAGACCCGGCCGTGGTCGTTCCCCGGCCGCCCCACTGGGGTGGCTTTCGCATCTTCGCCGAGCGTGTTGAGCTCTGGCTCGGGCACTCTCACCGCCTCCATGACCGTGCCCGATATGAGCGCGATCTCACCCCCGCCTCTATCGACCGTGCCCCCGGCTTCACGGGTGGCCCCTGGCGGTCTGGCCGCCTCCAGCCCTGATCCTCGCGGGCCAAGCCCGCTCCTTCGGAGCCGCGCCATGCTCAACATTCTCCTCGCCGCTGCCGGCGGTGCCATCGGCGCGGCCGCCCGCTACGCCCTCGGTCTCGTTCTGGTCCCTGCCCCCTCCGGCTTCCCCACCGCCACGCTCGTCTGCAACCTCCTCGGATGCGCCGCCATCGGCCTTCTCAGCGGAGTGCTGCCGCGCACGGGCGGCCCCTCCGGCGTCGTGTGGGTCTTCGTCGCCGTCGGCCTCCTTGGCGGCTTCACGACCTTCTCGTCGTTCTCGCTCGAATGCCTCCGCCTCGCCCGTGAAGGTCACGCCCTTCAAGCCGCGGCGTACATCGCAGTCTCCAACATTGGAGGCATCGCGCTCGCGCTCGTTGGCGCGCTGGTCTCAGGGGGTCTGGCTCTCCGGTCGCCGGGCTGACCGTTCAGCAAGGGGCGTCAAAGAACGCCGTGATGAACTCATCAAGGTCGCCGGGCTCGACGAACCCATCGCCGTTGAAGTCCGTCCGCGAGCGCTCCTCATCGATGTCGCTGAAGAACGACGTGATGAAGTCGTCAAGGTCCCCGGGCTCAACGAAGCCGTCGCCGTTGAAGTCGACCGGGCAGGGTGGCGCATCGGGGTTCAGAATCACAAGGAAGGCCTCGCTCTGCCCCATGGGGTTGATCCCGTTGCCCACGATCCGTCGCCCGTCCCCCGAGACACCCGTCGCGCTGCTCAGCGTCCAGCCGGTCAGGTCAATGCCCGCGCCCGTCAGCACGCTCCGGATGCTCCGCATCCCGTTGGTGCTGTCCCAGATGAAGGCCTCGCTGTCGAAGATGTCATCGGTGGCGATCCCTTCGCCCACGATCACCGACCCGTCGCTGTTCACCGCGCGGGCCGACGCCTGCACAAGTCCGCCCGGCAGGTCGCCGATCGAGACCATCCCGCTCTCGGACGTCCAGCGGAAGGCGACGCCCCCCTCCTCGTTCACCGAGTTCCCCACGATGGTGGACCCATCGCTCGAGATCGCGAGCGCTTCGCTGAAGTCCTCGCCCCCCGCAAGGTCGCCGATCGAGACCATGCCCATCGCGGAGGTCCACCGGAAGGCCCGCGCCAACCCGGAGGTCGTGGTCGAGATCCCCACCACGATGGTGCCGTCGCCCGAAACCCCACGGGCCTCGGAATAGCCGTTGTGACCCGTGATGAGCCCAAGATCGACCAGGCCCCCCATGACCGAGTGGCGGAACGCGCGTCGCCCATTCGAGCCAGAGAGCGCTGTCCCGTACCCCACCGTCACGCTCCCATCGCCGCTGACCGAGAGCGCGTTGCTGATGCTCGGGCCGCCCGGAAGATCCCCGAGCCCAGTGACGAACCCATTCGGGCTCGCCACATACGCCTCAAAGAACACCCCCGTATCCGCGTAGCGGCTGAAGCCGACGCGCACCGACCCATCATCGCTGCACGCGTTCGCCACGCTCGAGCGATTGTTCATGTTCAGGAACCCGATCACCTGCGAGACCTGCGTCGCCACGTTGTACGCATACCCCTGCGGCTGCGAGCCCGTGGCCATCATCGGGCTCTCGCCCACCACGGTCGAACCATCGCGCGAGATCCCCCACGCGAAGGACTCGACGACGGTGCCATCGCCGACGCCAAGCGGGATGAACTGTGTCTGCGCCATCGACGCGCCACAGCAGGCAAGCATGACCAGAACAGGGCAGAAGCGGAGCGCACGAGAAACCATGGGCGGAATCTCCCTCTCGAGGAGTGGGGTGTCGAGCGGGCGCTGCGGAAACGGGGAGGAACCCGCAGCCCGCCCTCAGGGGGAACGGCAAGATCGATTATTCCACAGGATTACCGATTGCACACCCCGGGCCAGAATGATGGGTCGATTTCTCGATTGGTTTTCCCAGCGTTGTGCCCTTGTACGGAGGGGGTTTCTCCTCCGCAGTACCCGCACCTCGGCGCCAGCCGTCCGGTAACACCCCCGGCCCGCGCGGATCCGCCCGTCGCCGGGCGGTCCCTCCGCCGCGCGGTTAGGATCGAGCATGGCCCTTGCCGCGCTCATGCTTGCGCAGAACCTGATCACGCGGACACAGTTCGATCAAGCGCTCACCGAGCAGCGGGCCACCGGCGACCGGCTCGACCGTGTCCTGCTGAAACTCAACCTCATCGATCGCGACGGACTCCTCCGGCTCGCCTCGCGCGAGTTCGCCATGCCGCTCGTGGACCTTGAGGCCTACGCCGTGCAGCCAGAGGCCCTCGCCGCGCTTTCGCCCAAACTGGTCCACGCCCGCACGTGCGTGCCCCTCTCGCTGATCAACGGCACCCTCACTGTCGCCACCAGCGATCCCTTCGACGGCGCGCTCACCGACGACCTTCGCATGGCCACCGGCCGCGCCATCGACCTTGTGCTTGCCGATGAGGAGGACCTTCGCCAGTTCATCCGCACCCACTATGGCGTCGGCTCCGCCACGCTGGACGAACTCTCCGCCGGACTCCCGGAGGAGGCCCAGGCCGTCGC
>JBQTIJ010000181.1:0-5558 GCA_052388255.1 Phycisphaerales bacterium | reverse complement strand
GCTTTTCGGGCTTGCGGCCGGCTTGGTCCCCCCACACAGTCCCTGAATGCTCTTTCCCTTTGAGTCGCCTGGGCCGCCGCTCCCCTCGCCGCGGACGCTCGTCTGCTTCGGGCATGAGCGTGCGTACTACCGCGACGTGATTGTGAGCGAGCGCGAGACCTATGTATCGCTCGATGCGCGACCGGGCGTTGAAGGCGAGGTGCAACCCGAATCGCGGCTCTATGACGCGGAGAAACTGGTCGCGTCGCTCCCCTCGGAGCGCCGGCCGGATCTGATCGTGACGCGCATCGACGCGACGCTCCGGTGCGCGCCGGTGAACGTGGCGGCACTCGGGATTCCGAGCGTGCTGGTCGTGGGCGACACGCACCATCAGAGCACGCCCATCCGCACATGCCTCGCTTATGCGATGACCAACCCGCATGATCTGGTGATCGGGGAGTTCAACCGCCAGCACCTGCATTTCTTTCAGGAGGCGGGAGTTCGGAACGTGCGCTGGCTTCCCTCGTTCACGCTCTCTCCGTGTGAGCGCATCCGCGCGACCAGCCCGGTACACCAGTGCGGGTTTGCCGGCCAAGCGGGACCGAGCCACCCGTATCGGTTCAGCGTGCTGTCGGATCTCGAACGGCGCGGGGTGAGCGTCAAGCGGCTGCTCGGAACGCGCGACCAGGCGGCAGACCTCTATGCGCAGAGCAACTGCACGCTCAATGTGTCGCTCAACGGGGACTTCAACCTGCGGGTCTTCGAGACCATGGCGGCGGGGGGCACGCTGGTCACGGATCGATTGACGCCCGAGAGCGGATTGGACAAGCTCTTCAAGGAAGGGACGGACCTTGTCACGTTCGGGCACCCTTCTGAACTTCCGGGGATCATCGAGCGACTGGCCCAGAGCCCCCAGGAAGCCGTGCGCATCGCGCGGTCCGGCACGGAGCGGTACCGTGCGCTTCACACTCCCCACCACCGCCGGCGACAGCTCTTTGACCTGCTGCGGAATGGTCAAGAAGAGCCCGCCTTTTCCCTCCACGCGCCGGTCCGCCCGCCCGGGGCAACGCCGATGGGGGACATCCTCGAATTGCGCATCGGGCTTTATGAACTGGTGCAAGAACTGCACCGGATGAGCGCGGAACTCCACCTGCTCTATTGGCCGAGCATCGATACCCGCTTCGCGACCGACATGCTCGACTTGCCACGGGCGCGGGTCGCGCTTGCGGCCTTGACAGCGGAACTCTCCGCCGGGCGGGCACCTCCATCGGTCACGGATTGGCGGTCCGCGGAACTCGCCCAGCGCGTGACTCGTCTGGACCTCCGCGGCATGGCGCTCCCGCCGGTGCGGATGGGCTTGGCCGTCTGTGCCGCGGCGGATGCAACGAGCCCCACGATGGCGTATCTGCTGGGCGCGGGGGTGATCGATGCGGTGGCGGTGCTCGACACCTTGAACAACCCCCGGTTGGGACTCCAGGTTTCGCAGACGCTCGCGCGGATGGGCGCTCACCCGTGGATCACGCAGCCCCTGATCATGAGCGCGATGCCGGGGCGGGCGCGGCGCGACCTGCTGTAACGAGCAACGAGGTCTGGAGGATCGCGGCGGGCAGCGCCGACTCAGCGGAGGTTGTACTTGAGGATGCACCAGATGGCGCGGACTCCGTCCTTCCACCCGATCTTCTTGCCCTCTTCGTAGGTACGACCGTCGTAGGAGATGCCGACCTCGTAGACGCGGCAGCGTTGTCGCGCGACTTTGGCCGTGATCTCGGGCTCAAAGCCGAACCGATTCTCCTCGATGCGGATCGACTGAATGACCTCGCGACGGAAGACCTTGTAGCAGGTCTCCATATCCGTGAGGTTAAGATTGGTGAAGCAGTTGGAGAGGAACGTGAGTCCCTTGTTGCCGAGGTAGTGCCAGTAGTAGAGCACCCGTCGCGTGTCCCCACCGGCGAAGCGCGAGCCGAAGACCACATCGGCGCGACCATCAAGAATGGGCGCGATCAGACGCGGATACTCCTGAGGGTCATATTCGAGGTCAGCATCCTGGATGACGACAAGGTCCCCCGTCGCGGCGGCGATTCCCGTCCGGAGGGCCGCCCCCTTGCCCTGGTTGCGCTCATGCCGCAAGAGTCGGAGGTCGGCACCAAGCAGGGGCGTCAGTCGCTCAACGGTGGCGTCCTTGGAGCAGTCATCGACGACGATGATCTCCTTGTCAATGGCCACCGCTCGGACGCGGGCAATGACCTGCGCAATGGTCTGCTGCTCGTTGTAGACCGGGATGACGACGCTCAATCGGATAGGCGATTCTCCGGTTGTGGATCAAGACCCATGCATGCCGAGGGCGGTCCCCGCGCCAGAGCGCGTGCCACGGCCGGGGCGTATTGTGCATTTCGGGGCGTGGAAGTCCACTCTTCAAGGTCGATGGGTCCAAACCAAACCCCCACGCTGGACGTAGTGATGCGACACCCAGGCCTCTCTGGGGACCCTTCCGGGCTCGGCCCGAACGTCCTGAAACTCCTCCTCGATACCATCTCCCATGCCCAGATTCACTCCGCTCTTCCTGCTTCTGGTCGCCCTGCTTGGTGTCGTGCTCGGCACTCCGCGGTCCGTATGTGCACAGGCCCCGAAGGCGACCATCCGGGCGACCCCTTCACAGGGGACTGTCCACGCCGGGGACAAGGTCGTCGTCGCGGTCGAAATCGAGTTTGAGCGGGGCTGGCACAGTTGGCCGAACAAGCCGGTGGCCCCCAAGGAACTTGGCGATGACTTTGAGCCCATCCCCTCGACCATCAGCGGGCCGGCGGACGAGAAGCGCTACACGGTGCATGTCGAGCGGATCCAGTGGCCGGAGCCGAAGGCGCTCGAATCCGCGGCGTTCAGCGGTTCACCGATCACAATCCTGAGCTACGGCGACAAGATCATCGTTTTCGTGCCGGTGACGGTAGCGGCTGATGTCGCTCCGGGCCCCCTGTCCATCGGGTTGACATTCGCCTTCCAGGCCTGCGACGACTCGATGTGCGTCATGCCCACCGATATCACGGCAACCGCAGCCCTGACGGTGGTGGACGCTGCGACCGCCGTGGCCCCGGCGAGTTTCAGCGGTCTGTTCGGCGCATTCGATCAAGGCGTCTGGCAGCGGGCCATCCCGGTCGCGTCCGACACGGCGCAGGCCAGCATGCCCGCGCCCGGGGCGAGCGCCGCCAAGGCCGAGCCAGGCGTTTATGACTTCGGTGCATTCGGTGTGCCGCTGGAAGTGGACACCCGCGGCACGGTTGGGCTCATTCTGGTGGCGCTGCTCGCGATTGTCGGCGGCGTGCTCCTGAACTTCATGCCGTGTGTCCTGCCGATCATCCCCCTCAAGATGCTGGGGCTGAAAGAAGCGGCCAAGACCCCATCGCGGTACTTTCTGCTTGGCACCGTCACTTCGCTTGGCGTCGTGCTCTTCTGGCTCGTTCTTGGGCTCGTCATTGGCCTCTCCACAAGCTTCAAGGCCACCAGTCTCCTTGCCTCGTTCTGGCAGTACAACATCGGCATCGGCATCTTCATGGTGGCCATGGGCTACGGGATGCTGGGGACGGTGAACATCGGGCTTCCCAACTGGCTGTACGGGCTCAATCCCCGGCATGACACCGTTCCGGGTTGTCTCTTCTGGGGTGTGCTGACCGCCGCACTGAGCATCCCCTGCACGGGCCCGATCATGGGTGCCGCGGCGGCGTGGGCTGCGGACCAGCCGACATGGATCACAGTTGTCGTCTTCACCGCGATCGGCGTGGGGATGGCGATTCCCTACTTTGTGTTCTCGATCCGGGTCGAATGGGTGCGCTGGTTGCCGCGAGCGGGCCCGGGGAGTGAACTGCTGAAGCAAGTCATGGGACTGGTTTTGATCGCGGTGAGTCTGTGGTTCCTCGGCAACGGCGTGTTGATCATCGCCGAGGAAGCCCCGTACGTCGCTGAGACTCTGCACTACTGGCTGGCCGCGGCGGCGCTCCTGGTGGCAGCGGGGTACATGACGCTCCGGCTGGTGCGGATCACGACCTCACCGATCAAGCGGCTGGTGTTCCCGGCGATGGGCCTGCTCATTGCGCTCGGTATGGCCATGTGGGCCCGGAGTGAAACGGACGACGCGCACGAGGCCTGGATGGTTCGTCAGGCCGAGCGCGAGGCGGAGCTTGCCGCGCTTGCGGGCGGAACATCATCGCTGAATCTGCTGTGGAAGAGCCACACACCCGAGGCCTTCGAAGCGGCTCGCAAAGCGGGGGACGTGGTGGTTGTCGATTACACGGCCAAGTGGTGCATCACCTGCAAGTGGCTCCGCAAGAACGTGCTCAACACGGCGGAGGTGAAGGCCGCGCTCAAGGGCGAGAAGGTGACGTCGCTTGAAGTGAACTGCACCGCGCCGAGCGCACCCGGGTGGGACTCGCTCCGCGCTCTCAAGCAGAGCGGAGTGCCTTACTTGGTCGTGTACGCACCGGGGCGGGATGAGCCCATATTCCAGAGCAACGCCTACACGGCTGGGCAGGTGATCGAGGCGATCAAGCAGGCCCGCGCCGTGGCGGTGGCGGAGCGTTGAGCCCGTCGCGACCGCTCAACCGATCTTGCGCAGGACCGCGGAGTTGGGCTCGCGGCCGGCCGCCCTCGTCTTGCGCTCGTAGTTGGTACCGATGACCTCGTCCCCATCCGCCCAGCCGGGCGGCTCGAAGGGGCGCATCTCAAAGAGCGCACCGGGCCCCGGCACGGTCACCCGGGCGAAGTGCTCAAGGTCCCATGCCCAGAGTTCTACATGATCCGTGACCACACGGAGTTCGCCGCCGGGGGCGAGAACGCGCCAGGCCTGCCGCAGAAACTCATCCTGCACCACCCGGTTCTTGTGGTGGCGCGACTTCGGCCAGGGGTCGGAGTAGTAGAGGTGGATCACCGACACCATGGCGCTCGGGCAGCGCCAACGGATGAACTCGGTGGCATCGACGCACATCATGCGCACGTTGCGAAGGCCAGCCCGCCGCACGCGATCAGCCGCGTACACGAAAAACTCTCGGGCGTACTCCATCCCAAAGAGGTTCACCTCCTGCGATTCGCGGGCCGCGTTGAGGAGAAACGTCCCTTTGCCCGACCCGATCTCGATCTCGAGCGGTCGGCCGGGTTCATTGAACCATGATCGAAGGTCAACGAACCCGCCCTCAGGGCGTGAGAGGATGTCGTCGGGAAGCGGCGGGAGCGACGACCGCTCCACTTCAACGCCGGACGTATCGAGATCGCGGCCGCGGGAGAGCCCAAAGGACATGCAGTGAGCGTAGTCGTGACGAGTCAGGGCTCCATCGTCACGGGCGATAACGCAATATTGACCATGAACAAAGGGCATCCGAGACGTGCCGAGCAGCGTAGTTTGCAGTGAGGACTGCGGGTTTTCACTCGCCCCACTGGCGCAAGGCGCGGAACCGGCCGATGAGCAGGTGTTGAATCGGAGCGGTGTGTGGGGCCCACGGCCGCAGGGAGCGTCCGCAAGGGGGTCGGGCGTCGCCGAAGTGGCGCCGCACGGGCCTCGGAACCTGTCGGGTGCTCGCCTTGATGCGGCTGGCGCC
>JBQTIJ010000180.1:0-4696 GCA_052388255.1 Phycisphaerales bacterium | reverse complement strand
GAGCACGGAGATTCGCGGCATGAAGTACGACCGCTTCGAAACCCTCCCCGTCTGGCAAGCCGCCCAAGACCTGGGCCTCCGCGTCTTCGCCCTCACTGACGACCGCGCCTTCTCCACCTCCGGCGGCCTCAAAGACCAGATCCGCCGCGCCGCCGTCAGCGTCTCCAACAACATCGCCGAGGGCTTCGAGCGCGGCAGCACCGCCGAACTCCTCGCCTTCCTCTACATCGCGCGCGGCTCCGCCGGCGAGGTCCGCTCCATGCTCCGTTTCCTCGACCGCTGGCCCCCGGCGGCCCATCTCAAACCTGAACTCTCAGATCTCATCGCTCTCGCCGAGTCATGCTCCCGCCAGATCCGCGGCTGGGCCGACAGTCTTCAGAACTCCGACATCAAAGGCCCCCGCCACCTCAACGACCAAACCCGCGCCGAGTTCGAATCCCGCAAGCGCGCCGACGCCTTCCGAGCCAAGCTCGCCGCCAGCCAAGAAGAAGCCGTAGCCCGCTGGGTGTCGCAAATAGAGCAGGCCCGCACCCAGGGAGCACCGCCACCCACCACCCCAGCCCCCACCCCGCCCCAGCCACCGCAGACGGAAGGTGCCTGAGATCTCAAATTTCACATTTCAGATTTCAAATCTCAGATCTCAAATCTCAGATCTCAGATCTCAAACCTCAAACCTCAAACCTCAAACCTCAAACCTCAAACCTCAAACCCCTCCTACGCCGCGAAGATCCTCGCGTTGGGTTCACGGATAAGGGCGGCCGGGTTGCCACCCTTGCTGAGCGCATCGATTCCGACGGCGGGCTTCACTTCGGGGGGTTGGAAGATGTCGGCTTGCCGGTCGGTACGTCCCGTGGCGCGGCGGCGGGTGAGGCGGCAGCAGTTCCGGCAACACACACGGGCCCAAGCGGTCCCACGTCGTCTACGCTCGGAACACAAAACCCCGAAATCCCTGCGGAAATGGTGGGTGTTGTTGTTCCGTGTGACGCGGTGGAATCTGGACCAATGGGCAGAGCCGGACTTGAACCGGCAACCCCCGCATTTTCAATGCGGTGCTCTACCAATTGAGCTATCTGCCCGACACACTTCCGTTTCACCCTGTCGGGCTCCGCGGTAGGGGTCAAGTTTAGCGGCTTGGTGCCGCGCGGCAAGCGGGTGGTCAAACGGTTGAGGTGGCCGGTGGTGCGGTGGCGGGCTTGGGGGCTTTGTAGAACGGGAGTTTTACGATTCGACCGTCGAGCATGCCGCGGCCGGTGTCGATGGCGATGGTGGTTCCCTCGGTGGTGGAGGCGGCGTCGACGTAGGCCATGGCGATGGGGTAGCCGAGGGTGGGGCTGGGGCAGCCGCTGGTCACTTCGCCGGCGGGTTTGCCGGCGATCTGCACCTGCATGCCTTGGCGGGCGCTGCGTTTGCCTTCGAGGGCGATGCCCACGAGGCGGCGCGCGGGGCCGCCTTCGGCGCGGGTCTTCTTCAGGGCATCGATGCCGATGAAGGCCTCGCCGAGTTGGTCCTGGTCTTTGTCGAGTGAGACGGCGAAGTCCACGCCTGCGCCGAGGGCGTTGGTGGTTTCGAGCAGTTCATGGCCGTAGAGGGGCATGCCCGCCTCCATGCGCAGCGTGTCGCGGCAGCCGAGGCCGGCGGGCTTGATCAGGGCGTCGGGCTTGGTGACGTCGATGTCCTTGAGGATCAGCTTCATCGCCATGCCCACCATCATGGAGGGGAGGATGACCTCCACGCCGTCCTCGCCGGTGTAGCCGGTGCGCGAGACGGTGAGTTTGACCACGAGCAGGTTCTTGACGGTGAAGGTGTACCGCTTCATCCCGGGGATTTCGCGCGAGAAGTTGCTGATGAAGGGGATGACCTTTGGCCCCTGGAGCGCGACCATGGCGGTTTTTTCGGTGTGGTCGTCGATGCTGACGCGGTACTGGTTGGCCGCGACCACGGTGTTGAAGTGCTCGAGGAGTTTGGCGCGGTTGGAGGCGTTGACGACGACCAGGAAGCGGTCCTCATCTTCGCGATAGACGATCACGTCGTCCTTGATCCCGCCCTGTTCGTTGCAGACGAGGGAGTAGCGGCACTGACCCTGCTTCATGTCGTGGATCTTGCGGGTGCAGCACTTTTCGAGGAGTTTGCGGGCGTGGCGGCCTTCGAAGCGGACGCGGCCCATGTGCGAGACATCGAAGAGGCCGCCGGAGGTGCGCACCTGGTGGTGTTCGTCGAGGGTGCCGCCGGTGGTGGTGCCGTCGGGGTTTGAGCGCGAGTAGGTGAGGGGCATTTGCCACCCGGCGAAGTCGACCATCTTGCCGCCGTGTTCATTGTGGAAGGCGTTGAGCGGGGTCTTGAGCACGGCGTGGTCCTTGGCGAATCGCGGGTGATGGGAGAGGGCCCGGCGCTGCGGCGCGCGGGCACTTTGCCCTTTGGGCATGATAGCAATCCGTCGTGGTTGCCTTGCCTGGGCGTTGGCGCGGGGGTGCTCCCTACGCTCGCGCCAATGGCGGATCTCCCTTCGATTGTTCTGGCGACGGCCAATCCGCACAAGGTGGAGGAACTTGGCGCGCTCCTGCGTGGGGTCGCGCTGCTTGTGCCGCTGCCGGCGGGGCTCTCCGAGCCCGAGGAGACTGGGACCACCTTCGAAGAGAACGCGAGCATCAAGGCCCTTGCGTACGCGACGTTGACTGGGAGGGCTTGTCTCGCGGATGACTCGGGGCTTGAGATCGATGCTCTTGGTGGGCGGCCGGGGGTCATCTCCAGCCATTACTGCAGCGATGGTGCGGCGACGCCGCTCAGCCGCGAGGATCGGGATGTTGCCAACTGCGTGAGGGTCATGGGCGAACTGCTTGGTGTTCCTGCTGCCCTGCGCACGGCGAGGTTTGTGTGCGTCATGGCTCTTGCGGAGCCGCCGCGGGGGGAGTCGGCTGCGCGGATTTCCACCGTTGTCCGCGGCACGTTTGAGGGGCGCATCGGGGTGGAGACGCAGGTGCCACGGGGTGAGAACGGCTTTGGGTATGACCCGCTCTTTCTTGTGGGGCCGGAGTTTCGCTTGACGAGCGCTGAACTGGCGCCGGCGGAGAAGAACCGGTTGAGCCACAGGGCGCAGGCCGCGGAGTTGCTGCGGGCTCGGCTGGGGGGATCGGGTGGGGGCTTGGCCTGAATGAGGGGGGAACGGGCGAAATGCGGATTGGATGGCGAGTGAGAGAGGATCCTTGACAGACCGAGAATCTGTGGTACGCTCATGGAGTTCCCGGTACCTGCGGCCTTGCCTCGGGTTGAAAAGGGAAGTGTGGTGTAAATCCACCGCGGACGCGCCGCCGTAAGGGGCCATTCACCGCGTGCCAACAAAGCCACTGGTCAGCAATGACCGGGAAGGCCGGCACGAGGGGCCCTAAGCCGGAAGACCTGCCTGGGACTGTTTGCCGGTTTCGCCCTCGCGGAAAAGGGGCGGCGGCGTGAGTTCCCGTTCTGTCTCCGACGGGTTTTCTCACCTGACCACCTCCGTGATTTCAGGGCGCGTGTTCTGGCGATCCAGAACATGTCGGAGACCGTTCCGCGCGAATCGGAACGATGTGCAAGGCGGTTTCCATGCGGTGTTCCTTTGGTCGATTGGCCCGTTGGGTCGGGCTTGGGGCATTTGGAGTCTGTGGGCAGGGGGTTCTTGGGGCGGTTCCGCCGTATGCCCTTGTGGGTTCCTTCCCGCTGAGCGGCGATGCGTTTGACATCCTTCCTGATGGACGGGTAGTCACGATCAGTGGATCAAACCTGCGGGTGCAGTCAGGGGTGAACAGCGCGACGTTTGACGCGCTTGGGTCGGTCGAGCCGGGGCTGGTATCGAGCTTTGGCGCGACGTTTTTGCGAATCTCCCCGAGTGGCGGCAGCATCGCCATCGGTGACAACAACTTTGGCCCCGGCGCCTCGGTGCTTGTGCTTCAGACCGCCGCTCTCACCACCTCAGCAGCGACGGCGGTCGCGGCGATTGCCGCGCCCAACACCGAGGCGGCGTGGGCCGATGAGGGGACGCTCTTTGTCAGCGGCTTTGGGAGCGGGCCTTTGCTCTCGCGCATCGATGTTGGTGCGGGCGTGGCGACGACAGTCATCACTGGCATCGGCGACGGGTCGGCGGGAGTAGCGATCCGGGGTGGGCGGCTCTTTACGGGTGTGGGTTTTGATGCGGGTGGCGGGGCTGCGACGGGGGACATCCGGGCCTTTGACCTTGCGGCTGTTTCCGGGGCCATGAGTGTGCCGTTCATCTCGGGCACGCTGGTGGCGGATGCGCTCTCGGCGTCGTCGCTGGGGTTTGATCCCTTTGGCAACCTGTTTGTTGGCGGGGGTGATTTTTTCTCGGGGTCGAATGACTTTGGGTATGCCGCGGTGGTGGATGGGGATGCGCTCATGACGGCGCTCTCGGGCGGGGTCTTTGCGCCGGACAGTGCGGAACTCCGGCTGAGCCCGGCGGGGGGTGGGGCGTTTTACGGCACGCGGTTCAACGCGGTGACGAACGAACTTTTGGTGGTCGCCAACGGCACGGCCTTCCGCTATGCGGTGCCGGGTCCTTCGGCGGCGGCTCTTGGTCTACTTGGGTTGGTTGTGCATCGGAGGCGTCGCGCCTGAATGGCCCCGCTGGACGATGAGAGATGCGGGTGGGGGCGCGGGCCGGTCGGCGGCCCGCGCCCCCGCGAGCAGGGGGGGGTGCTTGGGGCGGGCC
>JBQTIJ010000179.1:0-2219 GCA_052388255.1 Phycisphaerales bacterium | reverse complement strand
CCGCTCGCTCCTGACCCCCTTCGCTCTCGTCGCGGCCGCCTCCATCGCCCACGCCCAGCAGGCGACCTACCCCGCCACCCAGCGCGGCACCGTCACCGACAACTACCACGGCACCGATGTCGCCGATCCCTTCCGCTGGCTTGAGGAAGAAAACGCACCCGCAACCCGCGAGTGGATCAACGCCCAGAACGACCTCACCAAGGGCTTCCTCAAGGCGATCCCTGCCCAGAAGGCCATCGAGGCCCGCATCACCAAACTCTGGAACTACGAAAAGTTCGGCACCCCCGGCAAAGAGGCCGGCAAGTACTTCTATTCCTACAACACCGGCCTCCAGCCCCAGAGCGTCCTCTACGTCGCCGACAAACTCGGCGCCGAAGGCCGCGTCCTCATCAACCCCAACGACCTCTCGACCGACGGCACCGCCGCCCTCTCCGGCACCAGCGTCAGCGATGACGGCAAGTACATCGCCTACGGCGTCGCCGAAGGCGGCAGCGATTGGAACACCTGGCGCATCCGCGACATCGCCACCGGCAAGGACACGGGCGACATCCTCAAGTGGGTCAAGTTCAGCGGCGCATCCTGGACCAAGGACAGCAAGGGCTTCTTCTATCAGCGCTACGACGCCCCCAGCGAGAACGCCGTCCTCCGCCAGCAGAACAAGTTCCAGAAGGTCTACTACCACGTCGCCGGCGAACCCCAGGAGAAGGACACCCTCGTCTATGACCGTCCCGACGAGGGCGATTGGGGCTTCGGTGCCGGCGTCACCGACGACGGCCGATTCCTCGTCATGGACGTCCGCCAGGGCACCGACCGCAAGAACCGCTTCTACTACCGCGACCTGAAGTCCACCCCCCTCGGCGGCGAACGGGCCAAGCACGATTCCGCCGTCCGCAAGTCCGAGGAAGCAATCGCCCGCATCAAGACCGAATGGGCCGCCGCCCGCGAAGCCAAGAACGACGCCCTCGTCGCCACTCTTGAGAAGGGCCTCGCCTCCGTCCAGAACGCCCGCAAGACACTCCTCGCGCTCAACGCCAACACCGCCCACGGATTCGTCGAACTCCTCAACGACTTCGACGCGTCGTACGACTTCATCGACAACGACGGACCCGTCTTCTACTTCACCACCGACCTCACCTCTCCCCGCGGCCGCGTCATCGCCATCGACACCACCAAGCCCGCCCGCGAGAACTGGAAAGAGATCATCCCCGAGAGCGAGGCCACACTCACCGGCGTCAGCTCTGTCGGCAACCACCTGATCTGCCAGTACCTCAAGGACGCCGCCAGCCAGGTGAAGGTCTTCGACCTCGCCGGCAAGCCCATCCGCACCGTCGATCTCCCCGGCATCGGCACCGCCGGCGGCTTCGGCGGCAAGCGCACCGACACCGAGACCTTCTACTCCTTTACCGGCTACACCACTCCCCCGACCATCTACAGCTACGACGTCGCCTCCGGCAAGAGCACCGTCTACAAGCAGGCCAAGGTGGACTTTGACCCCGCCCAGTACGAGACCAAGCAGGTCTTCTACACCAGCAAGGACGGCACCAAGGTCCCCATGTTCATCAGCCACAAGAAGGGCCTCGCCCTCGACGGCTCAAACCCCACCCTCCTCTACGGCTACGGCGGCTTCAACATCTCACTCACCCCCGGCTTCTCCGTCAGCAACCTCACCTGGATGGAAATGGGCGGCATCTACTGCGTCGCCAACCTCCGCGGCGGCGGCGAATACGGTGAGCAGTGGCACCAGGCCGGCACCAAACTGAACAAGCAGAACGTCTTCGATGACTTCATCGGCGCCGCCGAGTGGCACATCGCCAACAAGTACACCTCCCCCAAGAAACTCGCCATCCAGGGCGGCAGCAACGGCGGCCTTCTTGTCGGCGCCTGCATGGCCCAGCGCCCGGAACTCTTCGGCGCTGCCCTCCCCGCCGTCGGTGTCATGGACATGCTCCGCTTCCACCTCTTCACCATCGGCCACGCCTGGCGCAGCGACTACGGCAGCAGCGAAAGCCCCGACCAGTTCGCCGCCATCTACAAGTACTCGCCCTATCACCAGATGCTCCGCGCCACCCCCGCCACCCGCTTCCCCGCCACCCTCGTCACCACCGGCGACCACGACGACCGCGTCGTCCCCGGCCACTCCTTCAAGTTCGCCGCCGCCCTCCAGGACGCCGGCTCCAAGAACAACGCCTTCGACCCCACGAACCCCCTCCTCATCCGCA
>JBQTIJ010000178.1:0-4568 GCA_052388255.1 Phycisphaerales bacterium | reverse complement strand
GCGACCGCGGTGTGACCGGGGGGAGGGGGGCTGTGTTGGGGGTGTCATCTGGTACGGAACTCAACGCCTCACGGGGGGGGGCGTGGGGGTCGCCCGAGGACGAGATAGGCCGTTGACCACGCATCTGCGCAGGCGGCGGGGTGGGGCATGTGCGGAGCGAAAGGGACGACGACGGCGCGGTGGCCATCGAAGGAGACGGAAAGGGCCGTGCGGGGATCGAGAATGTGGCCGCGGGCGTCGATGGTGCGGCCGGAAGGCGCTGAGAGTCCGAGGGCGGCATTGGTGACGTGAAGGGTGCGTGCGCCGGGAGCGCGGCCGAGGGTGATGGGGAAAGCGAGTGGGTTAGTGTGGGAGGAGTTGATCGCGAGCGCGCTGCTATTGCCGCCGTGGAGGAAACCGGTTGTCACTCCGGCTTCGCGAAGAACGTCGGCGGCCCGATCGAGAGCCCACCCTTTGCCGATGGCGCCGAGATCGAGGGCGACGCCCGGCCTGGTGAAGCGGATGGTGTGGGCGTGGGGGTCGAGCACCCAGGAGCCGGGCGCGGCGAGATCGCGGGCGGCTTCGAGCGCGGTGGCGTCTCTGGGTGTGTCTCGAAAGCCCGCAGCGCGGAGGGCGGGCCCGAGGGCGATGTTGAACGCGCCTTCTGAGGCGCTGCAGAGGGTCTGCGCGAGCGCGAGGAGCGCGAAGAGTTCCGGGTCACAGCGGACGGGCGACGTCGCGGCTTCGCGGTTGATGCGGGAGATGTCGCTTGCGGGGTCGAATGCGCTCAGCCGCAGGTGCCAGCGGCGGATCTCGTCAAGAGCGGCCTCGCCGGCAGCGCGGAGATGGGGGATGCGATCGCCAAAGAGGGCGATCTCAAAGCGGGTGGCCATGGCCTGAGTGGCCAGCAGGACCGAGGGTTCGGCTGGTGAAGGGTCGCGCATGGTGGCGCGGGCGGGGCCGGAGGGTGGGGGCCGGGGGGGGTTGGTTGGGGGGCGCTCCGGGCGGAGTGCGCCCTGCTGGGCCGGCCGCAAGAATGACCCCGACGGGAATCGAACCCGTGTCTCGACCTTGAAAGGGTCGCGTCCTAGCCGCTGGACGACGGGGCCGGAGAGGGAGGGGATGGTAGCAGGCGAACGGGGGAAATTCGCTTTCGCGTGGCTGTGCAGCGGGGATTCGTGAAGGTGGGGGCGGGCGGCTTCATTCGGGGTGCTGGTTCTCCGATAACAGTCGAATGACCAACGACCCTGTTCCCTCGCCTGCTGCTGCGCCATCGGTCTTCCGTTCGCCGGCTTTCCGGTTGCTGGTGTGCTTTGGTGTGCTGGGGGCGATTGCCCTGACGGCTTCGGTCTTTGGGCCGCGGCCATCGACGGCGAACCCTCCGCTCGGGGGCGGGAATAGCGCGGAGTTGAATAGTCCTGAGGCGAAGAGCGGTCGCCCGTGGCAGCCGTTTGCCGGGAGCGAGGACCCCTTCGATCAATCGGAGACGGTTCGCCCGGCGCTCAAGGCGGGGGCGGCACCGATCGAGGACCGGTTCGGGCGGTCGCTGCTTGGGACGCTCAAGGGGAAGGAATACACGGTGTGGGTGTACTCGGCGCGGACCGGGCCTGTGTACACGGTGGTGAGCGCTGACGGGCGGATCCTGCAGGAGGGTCTCGATGTCGATGAGGTGTACCGGGCGTTCCCGGATCTGCCGATCGAATCGATGCGGCTTGATCCTGCCATTGGCGGCGCGAAACTGATGCACGTTGAGCCGCGGGATTGAGGCCGTGATGGGCGCGAGATCGCGTATGCTCGGCGGATGTCCCTGAGCGTGGTTGTGCTGTGCCCGATGGCGGTTGAATACCGGGCGGTGCTGCGCGCGGTGCGGCGGGCAGGGCTGACAGAGCGGGAGGGAGTCAAGGTTGTTCAGACAGGGATTGGTCGCGAGGCGATTTGCCGCGCGCTGCGACTGCACGTTCCAAGGGGCGGGGCAGGGTGCGCGGTGCTGGCGGGGTTGTGCGGCGGGCTGACCGAGGGGCCGGAGGCACCGGCGCTGGCGTGCATTCGCGACGAATCGGGGCGGGAGTGGACATCTTTTCTTGGAGCGACCGCGGGTGGGGCGACACTGGTGGGGGTGGATCGGATCATCGATACTCCCGCGGCCAAGGCGGAGTTGGCGCAGGTGACGGGCGCGAGCATTGTGGACATGGAGTCGCATGCCTTCGCGGCCGAGTGCACGGCGATGGGCGTGCGCTTTGGGGTGGTGCGCGGGGTGAGCGACACGCCGACCGAGACGCTGCCCGCGGCGATTCTGGGGTGGATCACCCCGGCAGGAGAGACGCGGATGGCGCGGGCGATGCTCGACCTGCTGCGGCGACCGGGAGACATTCCGCACATTGCGCGGTTTGCACTCAGAAGCCGGAGGGTCCTGCCGCGGGTGGGGGAGGGTGTGGTGGGGCTGATCCAGAGAGAACTGGGGGCGTGACGGATCAGCGGCCGGGCGGGAGGGACTTTTCGATTTCTGCGAGGGCGGCGCGTGCGCGGTTGGCTTCGGGCCCGAGGGGGGTGAGGATGCGGCGGGCGTCGGTGACGAAGGGGTGGGCTTCAGCGGCGCGGCCGCCGGCGATGAGGCGGGCGGCGAGGCGGTAGCGGGCCACGCCGGTCCAGACGACGGAGAAGGGGGGCGGATTGAGTGCCGTGAGTCCGTCGGCCTCGGTGATCAGGTCACGCAAGGTTGCTTCCGCAGCGGGGGCGGTCTGATTGAGTGACCACTGGGCATCGGCGAGGATGTAGCGATAAGCCCACGAGGCGCTGGCGAACTCCTGTGGTGTGGTGTTGGCCTGCATGGCGGGGAGGGCGGCGCGGAGGAGCTCGACCCGTTCCTCGGGGTTTGTGCCGGCCGTATACAGCATGGCGGCGAGACGAAGACGCACGGAATAGGACTCGTACGACTGATCACTGAGGAGCGCCGACGAGAGCGCAACGGCGCGGCGGGCGTGTTCGATCGCCGCGGCGAGTTCGCCCGCGGCTTGGTGGGCGTCGGCGAGTTCGACGGTGAGGCGGAAGACGTCAAACGAGCCGGGGCCGAAGAGGCGGGTGGCGTCGCTGAGGGCCTGCGCGAATACGGGCGGAGCGTCGGCGACGGTGGAGGGGTTCAAGAGCAGCGACTGCGCGAGGTTTCGGCGGGTCTCGATGATGTGGGGCGCTGCGGGGGCGACCTGTTCAAGTCGAGTGAGCGCAGCGCGGGCGAGGGGCGCACCGTTTGGGTGGTCGCCATATGAGGCGGCGAGATACGCGGCGTAGGACTGGAGTTCGAGGACGTGGGGGGCATCGGCGAGCCCGGCGGCGGCGGCGTCGCGGACTTCGGCACTTATGAGGGCGCGGGCCTTTTCGTTCTGACCGCGATAAGCGAAGAGGTCAAAGGCGAGGCAGCGGGTCACCTCGATCAACTGGGGGCTGCCGGGGCCGTAGACGCGGCGGCACGCCTCAAGGGTGGTGCGCAGGACTTCGCTCTGGCGACCGTCGTTCTCCCAGCGGCCCTTCCACTGGGCGTACTGCAGAGCGGCGCGGACGGCGGCATGCTCGGCACGCTCCAGCCCTTCGCGTGAGGATTCGTGGGCGAGGCGGAGAAGTTGCCCGGCTTCGGTGGAGCGCTCGAGGTGATAGAGCGTGCGGCCGAGGGCCGAGGCGAGCATCGCACGGGAGGGGGCATCGTCGGCGAAGGTCTCGGGGAGGCGCTGGCCCGCGGCGATAGCGATATCCGCGACGGTCGCCCCTTTGCCGGGTGCGCCCGAGTATGGCCAGGGGGTGAAGCGCCAGTCGGCATAGGGGCGATAGTCAAACCCGGCGAGCTCCGGGCCGGTGGTCATGGGGAGGTAGGGGTTGGCGGAACCGAGCGCGCCGGTGAGGAACTCCGCAACGCGGAGGGCGCGATCACGGTCATGCTCGGCCCGGACCTTCGCGGCCTGGGCAACCTCAGCGGCGCGGCTGGCGGACCGGGCAAAGGCAGCGCTGACGATGGTGGAAAGGAGCAAAGCCGCGGCAACCGCGCTGCAAGCGGCGACGAGGGTGCGGTGACGGCGGGCAAAGAGCAAGGACTGTCCGAGCCCTCCGAGCGGGCGGGCTGCGACGGGCTCGCTCGCGAGAGAGCGGTGCAGGTCGGCCGCGAGGTCGCCTGCAGTGGCGTACCTGTGGGCCCGGTCCTTGGCGAGGGCTTTGAGAATGATGGCGTCAAGATCGGCGGAGACGGAAGGGGCGAAAAGACTGGGCGGCGGAACGGACTGGGTGCGGACAGCGTGAACGGCTTGCGCGAAGGGAAGGCCGTTGACCTCGATGGGGCGGCGGGCGGTGAGGAGTTCATAGAGCATGGCGCCGAGGGCGTAGACATCGGTTCGGGTGTCGACGTCCGCGGGATCGGCACACTGCTCGGGGCTGGCGTAGGCCAGCGTGCCGATTGCGGTCTCCGGGGCTGCCGGTGCATCGGCAAGGCGGGCGATGCCGAAGTCGATGACTTTGGCCGCGCTATCTGTGCCGACGAGCACGTTGCCGGGTTTGAGATCTCGGTGGATGATGCCCTTGAGGTGGCCGTGATGGACCGCATCGCAGAC
>JBQTIJ010000177.1:0-9586 GCA_052388255.1 Phycisphaerales bacterium | reverse complement strand
GTACCTATTTGGATTGGGGGCCCGAGAACTTACTGCCGGAGCAGCGAGAGAACCTGCTGGGCCCTCTGGTTCGCGAGCGCCAGGGTTGATGTCCCCGCGTTCGACAGGATCTGTGCCCTCGTGAGGGCCGAAGATTCAGCCGCGAAGTCGGCATCGCGGATCCGCGATTGGCTGGAGGTCAGGTTCTCGATGGCGGTCTGGAGCGAGCGGACATTGGTCTCGAGCGTGTTCTTCTCAAGAGCACCCAGCCGGCCGCGAACCACCGAGACTTCGCTGATGGCAGCACCGAGGATGTCGGTGGCGCTCTGGAAGTTGCGGCTGCGGAGGTCGTTTGACCCGCCGGATTGCAGCGACGAGAGGAAGGAGAGTTCGCCGGCGATCAACGTGCCGCCCAGGCGCGATGCGGTGATCGAGGGGAGACCCACATTGAGCTGCTGCGTGGAGTTGATGTCCCCGCCAAGCTGATAGAGCGCGCCGCCGCCAGTGATCGAGAAGCTCGATGTCGCACCGTTCCGGGTCGCGAAGTCCACGTTCAGTTCAAGGTCAAGGTTCAGGGACTGGCTGTTGGGGAGCGAGATCCGCAGCCCGCGGCCGGTGCCCAGTGTTCCGTTCACCACCGCCACCACATCGCGGCCGGTGTCGCGGTTGCTCGCCACGAGCGTGCCTGCGGTGATCAGGGTCGGGATATCCACGCTCGCCGGCACGGAGGTGTTCGGTGTCAAGGCGTAGGTGCGAAAGAACCCGCCATCGCTCGGCCCACCCTGGCGCTGCACGCTGACAAAGCGGTCGGAGCCGAAGTCGATGGTGCTGAAGACGACGCCGGAGTTCACGTTGCCGTTGACAAGCGAGGCGGAGACGCCGGTGGCTTCCTTGAAGGCGTTGACGCCCTGGACAACCTCCGAGAGTGACCGCCCGCTGAGGAACTGAAGCACCTGCACGCCGCGGGAGCCCGCCACCTCCAGCGACACCGACGACTGCACAGCACCGTTGCCGAACCCGCCGGTGTAGTCGCCACGAAGGAAGAGCCGCCCGGTCTGGGCCGAAGCGACGGTCTCGACGGCGACATTGACGTTGGCCTGGCCGGCGAAGTTGGCCCCGAAGATCTGCGCCTTCGAGACAGCCGAGGTGTGCAGGCCGGAGAGCACATAGTCGAGCGACCCGTTCAGGAGCTTGAGCCCACCGAACGAGGTCGAGTTGGAGATGCGCGTGATGCTCTCGATGGCCGAGTCGATCTGGAGCTGGTTGGCCTGACGTTCTTCGTCAGACAAGGCGCCCGTGTTGGCCGCCTCAACCACCAGGCCCTTGATCGAGTTCAGGAGGTCGGCCACCTCGTTGAGGGCACCCTCCGCTGTCGAGATGACGCTCGACGCTCGTTCGGAGTTCCGAACGGCCTGTTCAATGCCGTTGATCTCCGATCCCAAGCGCTGGGAGACGATCAACCCGGCCGGGTCATCGGCTCCGCGGTTGATGCGTAGGCCGGTGGAGAGTCGTTGCAGCCGGGTATCCAAGTCCGCGTTGGAGCGGTCAAGGTTCAGGCGGGCGACAAAGCTCTGGACGTTGGTGTTGATTCGTGACATGGCAATCCTCCGTGATTGCGCTCAGCAGGACAGCGACTCTTCAGCAACAGCCGTGCCGAAGCAAGGGGTTCCCCCTCCAGAGAACCCGAAACCGAGACCGGACAACGACGCTCGACTATCAACCGCGCACATTGTGCGCGATTTCGGCAAGACCGGGTCGGGCACACGCCCGAACGTGCCCGGTCGTGAGGGCGCTACGAGGCCTTCTCCATGGGTTGCGGGCTGACCCGCGTGGTCCCGATGACGGCCTTGGTCTTGACGGGAACGGTTGGTCCCGCCGGCGAGGCGATTCCCCGCGCGGCGGTGGTGGGCGATTCCGGGGCCGAGGGCCGGCCCGTGCGCCCGATGCTCGCCACTTTCAGAGCCGCCACATCGCTGCTGGCGATCTGGGAGGCCCGGGCGTTCTCTGCCCGGATGGCGTCGTACACCTCTTTGCGGTGCACACTGATCTTGGTGGGAGCGGTGAGGCCGAGTCGGACCTTGTCGCCGCGGATATCGACGACCGTGATCTCGATCTCGTCACCGATCATGATGGTCTCGTCGCGCTGACGTGAAAGCACCAGCATGGCTCGGATCCTTCCTCGCGTCGATGGGGCGCTGGGATGGTGACGGGTGGGTGAGGGCTTCGGCCTTCCTTGGCCTCGGCCGGGTAGAGGGGGCGCCGGGTGGCGCCGAAACAGGGAGCCGGGGAACACACCATGCGGCACGGTGCGCTGACCGGAGAGACAGCCAACCCGAGCGGCTCAGGCCGAAAGGGCCTGGGCAGGTTCGGCGAGTTTCACGAGGGGGTGTCGGGTCGTCCAGCGCTTCTCGGCCAGGACGAACTGTTCCGCCACGCGGCTGTCGACGTTGATCACGATCGGGCCCTGGAGGTTCCCCGTCAGGGTCTGCTCGACCTTGTTGACGATGACCATCACCTTGGCGTCCTCCGTGCGGCGGAGCTTGAGCTCCGACATCTGCTCGGGCCGGATGGGCACGGTGAAGTCGGGCACAAAGAGCAGCGGATCGGTGACCACGAAGGCAAGGCCCGGGTCATCGAGCGACTGCATCCAGTGGAAGCACGCCTCCTCGGAGGGCTTGAGCAGGCAGAAACGAGTGCAAGACGCGAAGCCGAGGAGTCCCTTGGGGAACTCGATTACCCGGTCTTCCGCAATCTCCACCGTCCCGAAACGCGTCGTCCGCACTTCCATGGGTGCGCTCCAAGAAGAGGGCCTGTCCGTCTGCGAAGTCCCGACGTTCCACGCCGAGCGACATCCTGTCGCACTCTCAACCCCAGGCCGCGCGGGTTGAGCGGATTATCAAACGGCCTCCGACGCGATCAGCGCAGGAAGTCGAGAATGGTCAGTCGTTGCACACTCGCCGCCGTCTGCAGACTCGCCGAAAGCTGCGTCTGCAGTTGGCTCAGCCGCACCGCGGCATCCGTGAAGTCAAGATCTTGAAGGTTGCTCTTGATAGAACGGTCCAGGAGAGTCTGGTTCTCAAGCGTCGTCACCGCCGCTTCAACCCGCTGGCCATACGCACCAACGAGAGCATGGGCCGAGAGCAGCCGGTCCGCCGACTGCTGCAATCGCTCTCCAGCAAGCGTGATGCCAGAGCGATCGTTCCTCGTCAGAGCGTCGCGCAGATCGATCAGATCACTGAAGAGGTTGTTCACGCGGATCGCCGCCCGGTCTTGCGCTACCAGCGTTGATGTTGCGCTGTCAAAGGTCCCGTTCAGCAGTCCGAGGTCCTCCGCCGCGGCGGAGTTGTTCAGTTTCGTCACCGCCATCTGCCCGAGCCCGCCGAGGTCCTCGAAGGCGATCCCATTTGCGCCATCGGTGAGTGTGGCGTTGAAGGCCCCGGCCGGGATATCCCCCGACGCGACGGCCGCGGCTGCGGCGGCGTTGATGCGGTCAAGCACGGCCTGGACGTTGACCAGGTCCTGAGGGCGGAGGTCCACGTCAAAGGTGTCGCCGTTCCCAAGGGTGATGCTGAAGTCGGCGTTGCGGGCAGTCGTCACGTTGCCGCTGATCGGATCGGTCTGCCCATCGACAATGCGCACTCCACGCCCGCCGTTGAAGTCGGCCGTGGCCGTAGTGGCCGCCAGCGAGCGCAGCCCGAGCTGCGCCGCGGTGTTGGCTCCGCCGGGGGTCTCTTCGATCGAGAGCGTGCGCCCGGAGACCTCACTGAGCAGGTCGATCGCTGTGCCGGCGCTGTTCACCTGCACCCTCGCCCCGAGCCCCGCGCTCTCGATGGCGTTGCGGACATCATCGATGGTCTGGGCCGCGCTCAGGTCAATATCGCGCACGGTGCTCCCCGCGGCGCTCGTCAGTCGGAGCCGGATCGAGCCAAGCGGGAGCGTGAGCGAGCCAACAGAGGCAAGCGCGGTCCGCAGGGTCACGCGGGGGTCAACGTCAAGACCGGTCGGCGCTGCGCTCGTAAAGGCCGCGCTCGTAAGCCCAAGGTCCGCGGCGATGGTCCCGCTGGCCACATCAGAGATGGCGAGCGAACCGCCGGCCGCGACATCGATCGAGAAAGCCCCTGCGCTGAAGGAGACGCCGCCGGGGCCGAGAATCGTGACGCCCTCGTCGGCCTCGTATAGCCGGATCGCGGCGGTCAGCCGGGTCGCCACATCCCCGGCCGTTTGGGCCTCTGTGAGATCAACCGCCAGGGCCGGGCCTGCGCCAAACTGAATCTGGAGAGTGCCGGGAACAACACCGAGCCCGCGTGCTCCACCCAGATCACTCAGCCGCTGCGCCGCCGTCAGGGCCGGGTCAAAGTCGAGCGTTGACCGCACCCTTGCCGACGTCTCGCCCACGGCGTTGTCCCCGCCGATGGTGATCGGGATGTTCTCGGCGAGCCCGAGGTCAGTCAGCAGTCCGGAGCCACGCCCAACATACCGGTAGCCCCCCGCGAGTTCCTCGATGGGCGGCCGACTTGGCGTTGAGCCACCAAAGGCGAAGACCCCAGCCGTGGACCGGTTGGCGGTCTGGAGGATGGACCGGATCAGGGAATCGATCACGACCGCCTGCTGGCCGCGGGTCGTTGAGTCAGAGTCGATCTGACCAGAGGCAATCGACTGTGCCTGCCGCACGAGATCTGTCAGGCCACCGACGCCGCCGATGGCGTCGTCAAGCCCGCCCAGCACGGTCGAGGCGTGATCGAGGTTCCGGGCCCGCTGGTCGGCCTGGGCCAGACGACCGTCAATGACCGAGATGGCCGAGGCCTTCACGGGGTTGTCGCTGGGGCGATTGACCGCCTTGCCTGTCGAGATCTTGGTCTGAAGGTCAAGGAGGCCGAGGTTCGTCGCGTTGTAGTTCGAGACCACAAGGCGCGAGGAGAGCAGCGTGGGGACCCGGGCGAGATGGACAGGAAGAACAGTCATGCGTCACCAATCCTTCGGACGGCTCCATCAGGCGAGAATGCCAAGCAATACCTGGGTCAGTTCGTCGATCTTTGAGATAAACTGGGCCGAGGCCTGATACTGCCTCTGGAAGAGCAGGAGGTTGATCGCCTCCTCGTCGATGCTGACACCCGAGATGGCCTGGCGCTGCGCGTCAAGGTTGTCCGCCACAATGGTCGCGGCGTCCGCCGCCACGCGGGCGTTGCCGGCCCTCGTGCCCACCGATTGCACCGTCTGGTCCCAGTGCTCGAAGAGCGAGACGCCCCCGAGACCCGTTTGCGGCGTGTCACGAACCTGGGCAATCGCGAGCGCGGCCCCGTTGTCAACGGTCGCACCGTTCACCGTTCGGGCGGTCGACAGAAGCGACGAGTTGCTGACCAGTTCCTCTCGAACCGAGATGTTCGAAGCGTCGGTACCCGTGAAGTAGGTGTTCACTCCCAGCACCGCAAGCGCCCCGGAGGTGTCCTCGGCGAAGGTCATCTGGTACCCGCTCGCGGCATCAAGCCGGAGGCGGCCGTTCCCGTCAATCGTTGCGCTCAGGTTGTCGATCGCGTCAAGGTCCGCCGTCAGCGAGGTCAGTGTCGTGTCGTCGGCCGTGCCCGAACCGCCGGCGTTCGTGATGCCGTCAAGGTCGATGTTCACCCGCACCGTCTGCGATGAGCCGGTGGCGCTGTTCGTCACCGTCACCAGGAACGAGCCCGAGTTCGGCCGCACCGGCAGCCGGGCGAAGCTGCCGTTGGCCGGGTCGTTGATCGCCACCGAGCGGTCGGCCGTCGCGACGGCGAAGGTCCCCGTCACACTCGTCAGCGCCGTCGTGCCGAAGCCCGTCGAGTGGGCCCGGTTGACAAGGTGAATGAGCTGCGACGCGAGCGCATCAAGGCGGGTGACCGTTTCATCGACGAGCGTCGTCCGGTTGGCGAGCAGGGCCCCCACGCGCCCTCCCGCGATGTCGAGCGATTGTCCGTCCGCCCCCACAGTCACGCGGATCGATGTCGCGCCGTTCTCTGTCTCAAGCGCTACCCCCACGCCGCGGCTGCGCCCCGCCTGCACCACGGGGGTCGAGCCCACGAACACGTCCACGCTTCCATTCTCGTTGACCACGGTGCTCAGGTTGAAGAACCCGGAGAGCTCCGCCAGCGCGCTGTCGCGCTGGTCCTTGAGCGCGTTCTGCTGATCTCCGCCGCCACCGGCCGCGATCTGCGTATTCAACTCCGCAACCTGCGACAACAGGGCATCGGCGGCGTTCACCGCGCTCGTGATATCACGATCAATCTGCGACTGCTGTTCCAGCAGGTTCGTGCGAAGTGTCCGGATGTACGCCGCGGAGCTTCGGCCCTGCTGCACGACCACGGACCGTGCCGAGGACTGCGAGGGCGCGTTGGCCAGTTCGCTCCAGGAGCTGAAGAACCGCCCGAGCTGCGAAGAAAGATCGCTGTCCGAGAGCGCGTTGAGCGTCGCTTCCACATTCCCCAGAAGTTCAAGATCGGTCGCCGCACCGGCCTGGGCCGAGATGCCCGAGCGCAGCCGACTCTGCAGGGCTTCGTCCACCCCGCGCCGGATTCCCGCGGCCTCCGCCCCCCGCCCGGTGTAGAAACGGCCCACCCGCGCATCGCGCACGGGTTGCAGCAGAGCCGTCTGCCGCGAGTACCCCGGCGAGGCCGCGTTGGAGATGTTGTTGCCCGTGACCTGCAGCCCAAGCTGGCTCACCGTGAGCCCGGATCGACCAATCTGGAGTGAGGAGTTCAGGGACATGGTGCGGCTCGATGCGGTGTCGGTCAGGGTCGTGTGCGCGCGGTCAGGTCAGCAGGTCAAGCCCCGAGAGCACCTGCGGGGTGCCCGCGTGGGCGTTGGGTCGTGCGTAGGTGCCAGTCGGTGAGAGTGCCCGGGAGACGTGCGAGATCAGTCCCTGCATGTGGCCGAGAAGCGTCTCGGTCGCCAGGCGCAGAGCGCGGCGCTGGGCCTCCAGTTCTTGGGCGAGCCCGCGCAGCGTGGCTACCACCGTGCCCAGCCGGTCACGCGGTGCCTTCGCCACCCGCTGCATGACCGTTGAGAGAGTGACCGGCTGCACCGGGCGCGGCCCGAGGAAGCCCGGACTCCGGAAGAGCTCTGCTCGCACACCTTCGAGCGCGGCAAACCGCTCCGCGTCGGCGTGCTGCTGCGCCACACAGCGGGCGATCTCACCCGGGTCGGCCTTCGCGAGAGCGGACCGATGCTCCGCCGTGTGGGCGAGCATGGCGCGATGATGTTCAATGAGGAGCGCGAGCAACTGCTCAAGACGCTCGGTGTCGCGCGCGGAGAGTTCAGACACGCTCGCGGGCGCGGCGGCCGAAACGGGCAGACGCGCCGGGGTGGGGTTCTTCATGCGCTCCTCCCGAGGGTCGCCCCGTCCGAAACCTCTGCGGCCGGAACCCCGCGAAGCAGATTGGCGGCGATCGACTCGACCAGCGGGAAGCGCGTGGCCCGGGCGATCTGGCGGGCCACCTGCGCATCCGCCAACTGGCGAAACTGCTTCTCCCCCGCGCCCGGACCGAAGGGGGCGGCCGCTTGCGAAGTCTCGCGCAGGTTCTTGAGCACCGGCTCAATGAGCGACACGGCGACGAAGTCCTGGGCGGCCCGCCGGGCCCGCTCGCGCGGCGTGGCCTCGGGCTGCGTCCCGTCCGCTCGGCCGTCCGCCGTCGCTTCAAGGTAAGCCGATTGCCTGCGAGCAAGAACGGAGCCGAATCCTGAGGGCAGACCCGCGCTGCTGGGGCTTTGAACGCCCCCGTCCTTGGCGCGGAGCCCGATGCTCCTTGCGAACAACGAGGAGGGCGACAACGACGCGGGATGGGAGATCGTGTCGGTCATGGCAAGGTTCACTGCACAACCAGCCGCGCGTGCAGGCGACCGGTCTGATGAATCTCCGTCAGGATGCTGATCTGGTCCTCGATCGGGACATCGAGCGCTTTGAGCGCCGCGAGCAGGTCCGCCAGCCGGGCCTTGTCGCTCGGCCGGTCGGTGGTCCGGATCCCCGCGGTCCGGCTCTGGGTCGAGATCGGGGCCTGGGGTGTTCCGACCGGCGGCGGGGTGATCGAGGTGACGACAAGGTTCTTGTGCACGATGGCGACCGCGGAGATCTCCACGTCCGCCGACGCGATGATCGACCCCGTCCGCGAGTTCACCAGCACCATCGCCGGCAGTTTCAGCAGACTCGGGCTGAACTTGGCGGTCATCACTTCGCTGATGAAGCGGGCCCGGTTGGCACGCTCGCTCCGGGGAATCTCAACCCGGATGGTCGCGTCGTCGACCACGGTCGCGACCGGCGCCAGCGCACCGCCGGCCTCGTCCTCCAGATCCGGCTGCGAACCGTTGATCGTCCGGGCCACCTGTTCCGCCACCGCGTGAGTGCGGAAGGGGGGTTCAAGGATGATCGAAAACCGATCGCCCGGTTCCCGCATCAGGATGTCCGTTGCGATCCGGCCACCCCCACGGATGACGCCAGAGGTGAGTGCCGAGGCATTCTCGAACTCGATCGGTCCGAAGGCAAAGCCGTACACAGGTGTCTGGGCCGCGTCAGCATGGGCCATCGGGTCGAGCAGCGGGGCCACCACCAACCGCCCGCCCGCGAGACTCGAGGCGCTGTGCGAGGTCGTGATGTAGACATCCAACTGGTCGTCTTTGCGGGCACCCTCGCGCGGGATGCGGCATTCCAGCATCACCAGCGCCACGCTCTTTGAACCCGCCACGCTCTTGAGGTTGGGGAGCGGGAGCCCGTTGGCCTTGTAGACCTCGACCAGCGGCAGGGCCAGCACAGGATCGGTGCCCTTGTCGCCCGTGCCCTTCAGGCCGGTCACCAACCCAAAGCCGCGAAGGACCGACTCACCCTGACCACCGATGCGAGCGATGTCCTGGATGCTGATGACATCCGCCACCGCCACCGCCGCGCTCGCGCCATCCTGGGCACCTGCGGCTTCGGTCGTCACCGCTTCGTTCTGCGCAGGCGTTGCGCACGACAGCGCAAGCACCGTCACGATGGCGGTCAGAACCCGCGCGGATCTCGCGGCTGGGATGAGGAGATGGTCGCTCACGCCCGGCGCGGAGCGAGCGGCGTGCCAGTTCTGGCTCAGTCACCACGACCGACGGCCCCCATGCCGCCCCGCGTGTGCTCAGATCGCGAACGAGTCCCGCCGAACCCGGACCTCTTCCACTTTCACCAGCGTGCCCGTATCGATCCCCGGGCAGGTCCGCTTGGCCCGCTCCCAGTCGGCCCGGCTCGCAAGGTTGCTCGGCCAGAAGGGCCACGTCCGGCACTGGATAGGCCGGGCTTCATACACACCGCAGACCGCTTTGCCCGGCACCGTCGTGCGATCGAGGAACACGCAGTCCATCCCGTGCTCGGTCTTCACTTCGTTCAGACTGCGCACATCTGCATAGGTATGGGTGTACTTCGCCTTGAAGTCCTTGACGCTCACGCCCACCCGCGCCGCGAGGGACTCACACTCCGGCTCACTCAGGGCCACATACCCGGGCGGTCCGGAGCAGCACCGGCCGCACATCGTGCAGCCGAATCGCAGACCCTCCCCGGCCTCCGGACCATCGGGCTTGGCAAACCACTCGGATGGCTTCATGGGTCCTGGCATCAGCCGCACGC
>JBQTIJ010000176.1:0-6425 GCA_052388255.1 Phycisphaerales bacterium | reverse complement strand
CATGAGCGTCGAAATCACTCCGGTCCCCGGTCGTCAGCCGCACAAAGTTCCCGTTCGCCAGTTCCATGCGGTAGATATCCGGTGCCCCCGACCCGGAATACGCCGGGCGCGTCGTGTCCACTCGCCCGCGCGTGAACAGGATCGCCTTTCCATCCGGCGTCGCCCGCGGCTGCGTGCCGAAGGCGGCCGTCAGCCGATCCATGCGCGACCCGCCACCTGCGGGCCCGTTCACCGCCGCGCGATACATCCGCGGAGAGCGGAAGATCCCCGGCTCGTGGTTGGAGGTGAAGAGCACATCGCGACCATCCGCGCTAAAGCCCGTGAGAGACTGCGGCCGGTCAGAAAGCGTCACCCGCCGCACATCACCGGCAACGAGCGCTGTCCCGCCACTCCCGCGGCTGACCGCCATCGCGTACACGTTCTTTGGCCCGTCGCGCTCAGAGTCAAAGGCCAGCGTCTCGCCGGTGGGGGAGAAGCACGACCGTTCCTCGTCCGCCGGGCTGCTTGTGAGCCGCACGGCCATGCCGCCCGCGGCCTCCACCGCATACAGGTCGCCAGCGTGTGAGAAGACCACCACGCTCCCATCCGGGCTGATGCACGGATATTGCGGGAACGCCGGTGCGCGCTGCTGGTCCGCCGCCCGGCCCATCGCCATCGCGCCCCCGCTGCCCACCGCCGCGGGAGAGCCGGAACCCACCGCACCATCCCTGCCCTCCCTATCGCCGCTGGCCCCTTGAGGCGCCGCAGTACACCCCATGGGCAGGGCCGACCCCGCCAGAACAAAGAGCACGAGCGACAGGGTTCGACCGGCGTGGGTGGAGTTGGCCATAGGCCGATGGTACGGGGAATCGCCCTCTCGGCTGCGGCCCCACCCTCGCGTCCCCCCTCTACCCTGCCCTTGCCATGTCCTACACCGTCCTCGCCCGGCGTTACCGTTCCCAGGCCTTCGCCGAAGTTGTCGGCCAGGAGGGGATCGTCCAGACCCTCCAGAACGCCATCACCGCCGATCGCGTCGCCCACGCTTACCTCTTCTGCGGCACCCGCGGCGTCGGCAAGACCTCGACCGCCCGCGTCTTCGCCAAGGCGCTCAACGCAGTCGACGACAAGGGCAAGGAGAACAAGGAGGTCGCCGACGCCATCATGGCCGGGCGCGATACCGACGTCATCGAGATCGACGCCGCCAGCAACAACAGCGTGGACAACGTCCGCGACCTCATCGCCAACGCGGTCTACCGCCCCATGCGCGGCCGCCGCAAGATCTACATCATCGACGAGGTCCACATGCTCTCCACGGGGGCCTTCAACGCCCTCCTGAAGATCATGGAGGAGCCCCCCTCGCACGTCGTCTTCATCCTCTGTACCACCGAGACCCACAAAGTCCCCGCCACAATCCAGTCGCGTTGCCAGCGATTTGACTTCCGCAACATCACCACCCGCAAGATCGCCGCCCACCTTGCCGAGGTGGTCAAGGCCGAGGGTGTCAAGGCCGACGACGAACTCCTGCACATGGTCGCCCGGCTTGGCAACGGTTCCATGCGCGATGCGCTCTCGCTCCTCGACCGCCTGCTCGCCTCCGGCGCCAAGCACATCACTCCCGAGATCCTCGAATCCCTCCTTGGTCTCGCCGATCGCACCCTCATCGCCGAACTCGTCGAGGCCTTCGCCGATGGTGAGCCCGCCCTCGCCCTCGAACGTTCCGATCAACTCCTGCAGCGCGGCATCTCCCTCGATCAGGCCCTCTCCGCCATCGCCGAGCGGCTCCGCGACCTCATGGTCATGGTCGCCTGCGGCAAGGGGACCACCCTCGTTGAACTCTCTGACGAAGCCCGGGCCGCCGCCGCCACCCAGGCGGCGCGGTTCGATGTCGCCGGCATCTCCCACATGATCGCGCTCTGCGAGGGAGTCGGCCGCAGCGTGCGCAGCAGCGCGTTCCCCCGTGCCATCTTCGATGCGCTGATGGTCCGCCTCGCCCAGGCGGAGAAGATCGCCGACATCACGGCCCTGATCGCCGCCGGTGCAGGGGTCGCCGCCTCCGCGCCGCCCGCCCCGCCCGCCCGCACTCCGGCCCCGGCCCCCCAGCCCGCAGGAGTGCCCGCCCCAAAAAAACGCTGACGCCGGCCCCCACGCCGGCGCCATCTCCGGCCGCGGCTTCGCCAACTCCGGCCCCCGCGCTTCCGGCCCCTGTCCTCCCGAACCGCCCCGTTGCACCCGCACTCTCCGCCCGGGCACCAGAGCCCGCGCCAGCCGCAACCACGCCGCCAGCGCGAACCGCGCTGGCACCATCGCTCGGCTCGCCAGCCACCGCTCCACTCGCGCCCGCCGCGGAGGCCGAGGCGCGGGCCCACCCGCTCGTCCGCCAGGCCGAGTCGCTCTTCTCCGCCCGCATCGTCGAGATCCGGGCCAACCCCGCTGAGACCCCGGCCGCCGACCCGAATCCCTGACCGCGTCAGCACCGACCAGACCGCACCACAAGGACCCGTCCTCATGTTCGAATCCTTCAAAGCCGCCGGCGCACTCGCCAACCTCATGCGCAACAAGGACGCCGTGCAGGACGCCATCAAGCGCGTTCAGGCCAACCTTGAGAACATGCGTGTCGTCGGCGATGGCGGCGGCGGCGCGGTCAAGGTCACCCTCAACGGCCGCATGCGAGTCCTTGATGTCGCCATCGATCCCGCCATGTTCAAGAGCGCCGATGCCGCGAGCGTCCGAATGGCCAGCCAGATCATCGCCGACGCCACCAACACCGCCATCAGCAAAGCCCAGGAAGTCGTCGCCAAGGAGATCTCCCGCGAGGCCGAGCAGATGGGTCTCCCCACCGGCGGCCTTGAGAAACTTCTCGGCTGATCCATCACCCCGTCCAGCGCGTCTTCAGGTCGTGCGGGACCTTCAAAAGATCCAGCACCTTCCCCACCGTGAAGTCCACCAGTTCATCCACCGTCCGCGGCAGCAGATAAAACCCCGGATTCGCCGGCGCGATGATCCCACCCGCCAGCGTCACCGTCTCCATATTGCGGATGTCGATCAACGACAGCGGGCTCTCCCGGTGGACCAGCACCAGCGTCCGCCGCTCTTTGAGCGTCACCATCGCGGCCCGCGCCAAGAGATTGCTCCCCGCCCCGCTCGCGATATAGCCGAGCGCCGTCGATGAGCACGGCACCACCGCCATGCCATCGTGCAGAAAACTCCCCGAGGCGATCACCGCCCCGACGTCTTTGTGCGGGTGAACAAAGTACCGCTTCCCTGTCAAGGCCTTCGCCCGCCCCGCCAGCGCGGGCACCAACGCCGAAAGCTCAAGCCCCCGCACTCCAAGTTCATCAAGCAGCAACCGCTGCCCATATTCGGTTGCCACGAGGTGTACCTCGTGCCCCCGGGTCAGCAACTCCTCGAGCAGCCGCCGCGCATACACCGCCCCCGAAGCGCCGGAGATCCCCACCACAAAGCGCCGCCCTGCCGCGCTGTTCGCCGCGCCCTCCATTTCACGAGTGCCGGGTACAGATGATCGCGCTTTGCCCATGAGCATCATCGTAGCGGCCGCCCTCAGCGCGCCCCGCCACGCACCACACCGCCGATGATCTCCGGCACCACACCCGTTGCATCCACCTCCGCGCAGTACACCACATCCGCCGCCAGCCCCAGCCCCCGCAAGCGCTCCGCATGCCACGAGGTCGCAACCGCGCAGGCCGCCGCTTCCCGCAGCGTCCGCCCCTCCGCACATACCCGCCACGCCTCCCGCGCCCGCGCGGCCCCATCCCCCACACCCCGCAGCCCCGCGCCCTCCAGCACACACAGCGCGGCACCCGCGAACCGCTCATCCTCTTCCGAGTGCCCACCATCGGTCCCCGCGCACACAAGGTGAGTGTCCCCTTCACCCACAAGCGCCGCCCCGCACACGGCGCTCAAGTTGCGAAAACACCCAACCAGCACCCGGGCCGCGCCGCCGCAGACGCCCGCCGCCCGCGTCCCGTTCGTCGTCGTAAAGACCACCTCGCGCCCGCCCACCGCCTCAGGCGTGTACTCAAGGGGCGAGTTCCCAAGATCAAACCCCTCCACCCGCACGCCCCCGCGCTCGCCCCCCAGGAGCGCCGCCACGCCCGCCGCGCGCCGTTCCGTCACCCGCCTCCGCGCCTCCTCCACCGTCTCCGCAAGCACGATGGCCCCCGCCCCCGCCTCCAGCGCTGCGCACACCGTGCTCGACGCCCGCAGCACATCGATCACCACCGCCGTCGCACCACGCAGGTCAACCCAAAGCGCCTCCCCCGGCAACTCGTGTACCCGCACGCCCCGCGTCACCGGCCACTCCTCGCCAGCGGATTGTCCCGCGGCGTCGCATCCCCATGCCGCGTGATCCGCTCCTCCACCAACCGCATCAGCATCCGAATCCCCGCCGCCCGGGACTCCCCCGGCATGGCCTCCCCCGTCCCATCTTCGTTCCACGCCCGAATCACCTCGCGCACCATCCGCACCCGCGCCCGCATCGGCAGCGCAACCCCGCACCCCGTCGGCTCGAGCATCAGCGCCGTCAACATCCGCACCGGGGCATGGTCCAGCCGGCGCGGATCACACCGCCGAATCCCCGCGCAGTCGATCTGCACCACCCGCAGAGCGCCGCCACCGCTGCGCCCGCCTCCCACGCCCCCCTCACCCTCGTCATCGATGATGATCAGGTTCGACGGCTTGAAGTCCCGGTTGAACCAACCCGCCCGAACCATCCGCACAATCGTCTCCGCGACCACGGCACACACACCCCGCGGGCTGGCCCGCCCCCCCGCGCCTGTGAGCATCTCAAGCAGCGTCGCCCCCGCAACAAACTCCATCAGCAGAAACTCCGCCCCCCGCCCCTGAAGCGTGCACGTCCCATGCCCCAGGACCGCGGCTGTTCCCAACCCCGCCCGCCCCAGCACCCCCGCGCCGCGCCGCTCCCGATCAAGCGGCGAGTGCCCAAGCGCCCGGCGCACCATCCCAAGCACTCCCCCCGTCGCCGCGGCTTTCAGAACAACACGACCCACCCCACCGGGTTCGGCATCGGCCACACCCACCCAGCGCGTCGCTGTCGACTTCAGAACCCGCCACCGCCCGCCTTCGGGCAACACCGAAAGCCCGTCAGACGGCGAAACAAAACGCAGGTTGCCCGGTGGTTCAATCACGCAGGAGCCAGCGTATCCGCCGCCGTCTCGCGGCTCACTTCTTGCCGGCCCTGTCCGCCCGCTACCCTCCCCTCCCATGCCCCAGCCGTCCTTCGTCACCGGCCAGTTCCTCGTCAGCGTGGTGACCATCCTTGTGGTCATCCACATCATGCTCATCGGGGTCGCCTACTGCATCTACTTTGAGCGAAAGGTCAGCGCCTGGATGCAGGACCGCGTCGGCCCCAACCGCGCAGGTCTCGATTTCGGCCTCCCCTTCCTCTCCTTCCTCAAAGGAATGTTCGGCGTCGGCCAGCCCCTCGCCGATGGCATCAAGTTCATGCTCAAGGAAGACTACACGCCCGACCAGGTTGATAAGCCCCTTTTCTCCCTCGGCCCTGCCGCCGCGGTCATCCCTGCCCTTATCGGCTTCGCGATCGTCCCCTGGGGCGGCACCTTGCTGATGCCCGAGTTCACCATCCCCATCCTCAACTGGCACATCGCTGGCGGCCCCGTCACCGTCGCGGGTGCGGACATCAGCATCGGCCTCGTCTTCCTTCTCGCCGTCGCCTCCCTCGGCATTTATGGCGTCGCCATCGGCAGTTGGGCCAGCAACAACAAGTACTCCTTCCTCGGTGGCCTCCGCGCCGCATCGCAGATGCTCAGTTACGAGATCCCCATGGGGCTCTCGATCCTCGCTGTGCTTCTCACCACCGCCACCCTCAGCCCCACCCGCATCATCCTCTTCCAGCATGAGCACGGCTGGCTCATCTGGAGCTGCCCCCTCGCCTGCATCATCTTCTACATCTGCGCTCTCGCCGAGTGCAACCGCGCCCCCTTCGACAACGCCGAGTGTGAGGCCGAACTCGTCGGCGGCTACCACACCGAATACGCCTCCATGCGCTTCGCCCTCTACTTCCTCGGCGAATACAGCCACATGATCACCAGCTCGGCCATCTTCGCCGTCATGTTCCTCGGCGGCTACAAACTCAATCCCTTCCCCGGCGGCTGGGAGTTCCCCCTCCTCTCCCCGGATGACACCACCCTCCTCGCCGTCTTCGCCAAGTTCGGCGTCATGTTCCTCAAGGTCTGCTTCCTCATCGGCCTCATGATGTTCGTCCGCTGGACCCTCCCGCGCCTCCGCTTTGATCAGGTCATGAGCACCGCTTGGCAGGGCCTCATCCCCATCACCCTCGGCGTCGTGCTTATGAGCTCCGTCCTCGCCTACTTCAGCGTCACCAGCGTCCTCCTCCTTCTCGGGTGCAACATCGCCTTCGGGCTCGTCGTGGTTCTCATTCAGGGCCT
>JBQTIJ010000175.1:0-2161 GCA_052388255.1 Phycisphaerales bacterium | reverse complement strand
GAGCGCCGGACCCGCCAGGTACAGCCCGCTCCCCTCGGTCATCAGGAGTGTGTCGCAGAGGACGGGGAGGTAGCCGCCGACGGCGACGCAGTAGCCCATGATGGCCGCGATCTGGGGGATTCCTTCGGCGGAGATGACGGCGTTGTTGCGGAAGATGCGGCCGAAGTCGTCGGTGTCGGGGAAGACATCTTCCTGCAACGGGAGAAAGACACCGGCGGAATCCACGAGGTAGATGAGCGGGAGGCGGGCCATCATGGCGATGGTCTGGGCCCGGATGATCTTCTTACAGGTCATCGGGAAGAACGCGCCGGCTTTGACGGTGGCGTCGTTGGCGATGATCATGTGGGGGCGGCCGTGGACGGCGCCGATGCCGGTGACGACACCCGCTGCCGGTGCGCCGCCATGCTCGCGGTACATCCCGTGGGCGGCGAAGAGCCCGAGTTCAAGGAACCCGGCGGGCCCGGTGGGGGGTGGCGCTTCACCGGTGGGGTTATCGATGAGAAGGGCGACCCGCTCGCGCGCGGTGAGGCGGTTCTTCTCGTGCTGGCGCGCGATGGCGGATTTGCCGCCACCTTGACGGATCATCTGCTCATCGAGGAGGAAGAGATCCGTGAGTTCGCGGAGGGTGGAGGTCGAGGCGGGTGCGGTGGACATGCGGACGGAGCGTAGTCGTGGAGGGTCAGCGGGCCGCGTGCTCATGGCGGAGTTGGCCGCAGGCGGCGGCGATATCACGCCCGCGGCTGGCCCGGATGTGGGTGTTGATGCCGCGGGCCTTGAGGATGCGCTGGAACTCGGTGACGTCGGCATCTGCGGGGCGGCCGAAGGGGAGCCCGGCGACCTCGTTGTAGCGGATGAGGTTGACGTTGGCGCGCAGGGTCCGGGCGAGTGCGGCGAGTTTCTCGGCGTGTTCCGGGCGGGTGTTGACGGCATCGAGGAGGGTGTATTCGAGCGTGATTTCGCGGCCGGTCTTGTCAAACCAGCGCTGGCAGGCGGCGAGGAGTGACTCGATGGTCGAATACTCCGCCCAGGGGATGAGGGAGCGGCGGATCTCGTCGGTGGGGGCGTGGAGAGAGAGGGCGAGCGTGACTGGGAGTTCAAACTCGGCGGAGAGTTTCTCGATGGCGCTCGGGAGGCCGACGGTCGAGATGGTGATCTTGCGGGCGCTGATGCCGGTGGCCCAGAGAGCGTTGAGGGTGCGGATGGCGCGGGTGACCGGGCCGAAGTTGGCGAGCGGCTCACCCATGCCCATGAAGACGACGTTCGAGATGCGCCCGAGGGGTTGGCCGGCCTTGTCCTTCAGCCGGCAAAGGCGCCAGACCTGCTCGACGATCCGACCCGCGCTCAGGTTGCCATCGAGCCCTCCGAGGCCGGAGGCACAGAAGCGGCATCCGACCGGGCAACCGACCTGGGACGAGATGCAGGCGGTGCGGCGGTCGCCCGAGGGGTCGGCGGAGGGGATCATGACCGATTCGGTTTGGCGCGAAGAGTCGCCTTCGGGTTCGACCACCGGAAGCAGAGGGGCGGGCTCGGTGGACTGCCATTCAAGAAGGAGTTTCTGGGTGCCGTCGCTGGCGACGCGGTGTGTGACCAGCGTGCTTGAGAGGAAGGTCATCTCAGCGCTCAAGAGGTCTCGATCGCGTTTCGAGAGGTTGCTCATCTCGGCGGGATCGATCGTGCCTTTCTCGTAGACCCACTCGAGGATCTGGCCGGCGCGGAACTTGGGCATCCCCCGGGCGACGCACCATGCGGCGAGGGTTTCGGGCGTGTGTTCAAAGATGTGGTGGTCGGGGTGGGTGAGCGCCATGGGACTCCGGGCTGGTCACTTTTTGCGACCGGACTCGTTCTTGATCATGCGGGCAACGCGCTCGGCGAGGTCGTTGGGGACGGGGATGGTGAGGTGGTACTGCACGATGCGCCACTCGCCATCGACGATGCGGAGAAGGCCGGTGCCGCGGCAGGTGCCGTACTTCTCGTTGTCGAGGAGTTCATCGAAGAACGCGAATGACTCGTTCTTGGCGATGTCGATGTGCCGATCGCCGGGGTGGTAGGTCCACCCCTTGCCCTTGCTGAAGATGGGGCGGGCATACGCGCGGAACTCGTCAACGGTCCAGCGCTCGGTGGCATCGGTGCCGAGGAAGATGCCCTCGGGGGCGAAGAGGGC
>JBQTIJ010000174.1:0-4708 GCA_052388255.1 Phycisphaerales bacterium | reverse complement strand
GCCCATGAAGTCCTGGATGTAGCAGTTGGCGATGAAGACCTGCTGCTGACGCCAGTTGAGCTCGGTGAGTCCGCTGTTGGTGTCCCTCTCGGGGGAATTGAAGAAGGCGAGGTTTGCCTGGATGCGGTTCGAATCAAAGTTGATGGTGAACTTCGCGCCGTCGGTGATGTCGTTGAAGATGAACCCGCGGAAATCCGAGACGAAGAGCTGCCGCCCGAGCTTGATCGTGGCGATGTCGAAGTACTCGCTGGTATCGCCGAGGTGGATCTCTGCGAAGGCCTCCTGCAGGGCCGCGTGAGAGTCGTACCGCTCATCCCCGCGCTGCGGGCTGACGTTGACGGCGTTTTCCTGGAGTCTGACGTAGTTGGCGTTGAAGACGGGCGTGACTTTCAGGAGGTAATCGACAGGCCGGAACGCGGTATAGCCCTTGGAGAAGATCGCATCGAGGATGATGTTCTGGTTCAGAACAAGCTGGCGGCCGTCTCGAAAAATATCGAATGACCCTGGGTTCTGGGCGTTGTTGCCCGAAGGTGTCGGGTTCCTCCGGTATTGCATGAACGAGTCGGAGATCGCCGTGAGGTTCAGGAAGTACTCATTGCCGATGATGGGGTAGTCACCCTTGAGGACGTTGCGGTCATAGGGATTCAGCAGGTCGCCCTTGGTGAAGGGAATATCCCCGCCCCATGAGTTCATGAAGAGCGAATCGCCCTTGGCCTGGCGGTTGTACCGGTCCCACGTCGGCCAGCCGATGCGCCAGCGATCCGGGACGGGCACCGCGGCCTCAGAGACCATCCGGGGCATTGGATATGTCCCGAGCCCAGCGGCGCCGAGCGGGTCCATCAATCCATCGGGCGGAACCACGGTGGCCGCGGCTCCGAGCACGCTCGTATACCCCTCCTGGATCTCGCCCGGCTTGTCGGGGGTCTTTGCATCGGCGGGCTTGTCGCCTTCCTTGGTCTCCGTCTCCGCACTGGCGCGACGGCGCGTGGGCTTGGGCTCCTCTGGCGGCTGCGCGGCAGCCGCGGGCTCCTCGATGGGCCGGATCGGCGCACCAGCGGCATGCGCGAAGCCGAGGGCGAGGATCGAGGACCCAGCAATGGCGGCGAGGTGCGCGGCTCTCAGGCGAGCGGGCGCGACCGGACCCCGAAGCGCGGTGTGGATCAAGGGCATGGAAGAGTCACCCCAAAAGCAGGTATGGATGCACCAAGAGAACGAAACCCGAAGTGTGAGAATCTACCAGCATCGCGCCCCCGTGGCAAGGCGCGGGGATGGCCTGTGAACAACGCGAACGGACCCGGTTCCGGTGTTCAACACACCCGAAACAAGTGGTGATCAGGGGAAGTACTGAGGGGGCGCAGCATCCGCGCAACGAGAATGCGGGGGCGCTCGTGGACAACCGCTTTGACTGGACAACAGTGGCAAAAGTCGAGAAGATGAGCATGTTGAACGTACCCGCCGGTGCCTGCGTTGGCCGGTCGTCGTCTGCTGGAGTTGATCCCATGAAGCTGTTCCTTGCTTTGCCGTCGCTCGCCTCCGCCCTTGTCCTCGCTGCGGGTGCGCAGGCCCAGCTCACTCAGGCGGAGGTGGAAGCCGTCCTCCGCCGGGCGATCGCCACGGCCAACACCGTGGTCCCGGGGGGGATCAATGCAACGATTTCGGTGGTTGATCAGGAGGGTGTGGTCCTCGGGTGTGTCCGCATGACCGACCCGATCGGTGTGCGAACGATCCCGTTCGATTCGATCGTTGAGGGCAACGGGGTGGGAACGCTCGATGGCGGCTTCCCCAACGCGATCGCGCTGACGACCGATGCGCTCGGCGCGGGGGTGCCTCCGGCGGACTATGAGCTCATCCCCGCGAACCGGGGCGTGCGGGTCGCAACTTCGCTGACCGCGACCACGAAGGCCGGAACGGCGGCGTTTCTCTCAACGGCGGGGAACGCCTTCACGACGCGGACGGCGGCGTTCATCATCCAGAGCCAGTTCCCGCCGCGGGTGACTCTGCAGGCCTCAGGCCCGCTCTTTGGCGTGCAGTTTTCATCGCTGCCGACGAGTGACCTGAACCGGCTGCCGTTGGGGCTTTCGGCCGATTCGGGGGGCGTGCCGCTCTACAAGAACGGGCAGTGCGTGGGCGGGATCGGCGTGGAATGCAACGATCGCAACGCGCGGACCGGGGTGCAGTCCACGACAGGCACGTACACGATCGACACCATCAAGGCCTTCGGCACGGCGAGTCTTGAAGAGCGGATCGCGCTGGGTGGTCAGGCGGGCTTTGTGCCGCCGAAGAACATCCGGGCGGATCGGGTTTTGGTGAACGGGATCCGGTTTCCCTATGCCTACGCCGGTGACGCTCGCCTGACCACGCTCGATGCGAACCCGACGTTCTTTGATGATGAAGTGGCGGCGGGGCGGCTGAGCGTGCTGGTCACGCCTTCGGCTGGCGGCGCGACGATGTTCACGACGGTGCCGCTCGTGAACCCGGTGACGGGAGAGGTCTACGACTTCTACCCGGAGCAGGCGGGTGTCCAGAACGGCGAGACCATCCCGGGCTATACCGACGGCGTGTCGCTCATGACCTTTGACGGTGTAGCCAACGGCGCGGAGAACCTCTCCGCGGCGGAGGTCCGGACGGCGCTCGCGAACGCGCACCGCATCTGCAACCGGCTGCGGGCCATGATCCGGCGCGACAACCCGCTGCGGTGCCAGGTGAACGTGAGCGTGGTGGACTTTGCGGGCAATCTGGTGGGCGTCTATCGCTCGCCGGATGCGCCGGTCTTCGGGCTCGATGTCTCATGCCAGAAGGCCCGGAGCGCCTTGTTCTTCAGCCGGGCCGACAGCGGCTCGATTCTGACAGACCTCGAGGCGGCGGGGGGCGGGGGTGCGACGATCTTTGCGACGTTCTTTGATGCGGACGGTGCTGGGGTCGGGAACGGCCCTTTCCAGAAGTACCGCACGGCCATGGCGGGGCTTGGCCTGCCGCTCGATGGCACGATCGCCATCGCTGAGCGGACGATCGGCGCGGTGTCACGGGAGCGATTCCCTGACGGCATCCTGCGTGATCGCAACGGCGCAACGCCCGCGGGCCCGCTCACGGCCCAGGGGCCGCTGAACGCGGCGACTGCCCCCGGGGTCACGAACGCCTTCAGCGTCTTCAACACGGGAATCCAGACCGATCTCATCGTCTCGAACCTCGTCAGTTTCCTGGTGACCTATGGCCCCGGCGGTGGGCCGACTGAGGCCGCCAACCTTGCGACCTTCGCGGCCAATCGGCTGGGGAATCGGCCGCTGAACACCGGCTCACTCCCCGGTGTCCCGGCTCGGGTGACGGTGGGTGGTGGAGATGTTGCGCCGCCCAACGGCCTGCCTGATCGCACGCTGGCGAATGGTCTACAAATCTTCCCCGGGGGCGTGCCGCTCTACAAGAACGGGGTGCTGGTGGGTGGGATTGGGATCTCAGGGGACGGTATCGAGCAGGACGACACCATCGCGTTCAGCGGCTCGGGTGGGTTCGATCGGCGTGACCAGCCGGGGCAGGATTTCCAACAGTTCGGCCGGGCGGCCTTCCCGGGCAGCGCGACGCGGGCGGATGACATCATTGTGAACCGCACAGGGTTCCTGCGGCTGCCTTATATCAAGATCCCGCGCTCGCCCTTCCAGGGGCTGTGAGCGGCGGGCTGAGGCCGGACGGGTGAAAAGACCGAGCGCGGTGCCGCCGCGCGTGCGAAAGCGATCACTCGCGCGCTGGTGAAAGCGGCTGAGAAGGCACGATCAGCGGTAGTTGGAGTTCTGGCGGTTGCGCTGGTTCTGGTCACCGGCAACGCCGCCGATGAGCGCGCCGCCAGCAGCGCCGATGATGGCACCTTTGCCGGCCGCGCCAAAGACTGAGCCGATGGCCAGTCCGCCAAGAGCACCGAGGCCGGCGCCCGAGACAGCACCTTCACCGGCGTTGTTGCAGCCAGCGAGGAAGGGCGCGGCGGCAAGGGCGACCGTGAGGGCGAGGGTGCGGAGTGCTCCCTGGGGGACGCGGCGGGCGACGTGCGATGTGGCGATGGTCATGGTGGCCTCCTCGAACGAGCGGGTCGGGTTCAGGTGATGCACCGGCCGCTCAACAGTGTCTTCGACGCTCGATGCGGGCGGGATTCGCCGCTTGAGGCGGCGAGGTATTGTCTATTGGCCTAAATGGTCAGGATCAGGCGGATAACTGTACAGGGGCTTGGAATGGCCGGGAAGGGGGTCAGCCGGGCGTAGGTAGAGCGTGGGTGGGAATGCGGCGGGGGAAAGAGATGACAGGGGTAGGGTCTGGCTGGCCTACTTGACGGTGACCTTGAAGTCAACCTGGACCTTGGGTTCGCAGTTGTCAACGAGCCCCTTGAGCTTGGCGAGTTCGGCGGCGTTCTTGACAGTTCCTTCGATGAGGACCTGGCTGTGGTCCTCGCTCTCGGAGATCCGGACGCCGATGAACTCCTCGTACTCGAACTTGTTCTGGAGATTGGCCTTGAAACTGGTGGCGGTGGTATCGACGGAGACAACCTTGGGCCGGGAGGCGAAGACGTAGTAGCCAATCATGCAGACCGCGATGAAGATCGCGGCGGAGGCGAGGCCGATCTTGATGAACGCGGCGCGGTCCTTGATGGCAGAGAAGTCGAAGCCCATGAACACTCCCCGGGGTGACGCGAAAGCGAAGTATAGGTATCGGCGCAAAGGCCAACGAA
>JBQTIJ010000173.1:0-25016 GCA_052388255.1 Phycisphaerales bacterium | reverse complement strand
GCCGAGGGCGATGGCGCGAGTGTGCTTCGCGACGTCACATTCCGGCGGTGCGACTGTCGGGACTTATATTTCTGTGACGCGGTGTTTGAGCGGTGCGTCTTTGACACATGCAAAATGCGACGCATGCTGTTTCGAGCGTGTACGTTCCGAGACTGCCAGTTCGTCGGTCCGCTCGACGACATGGAGTGCTATGGTCACCACGAACCCACGCTTTCTCGGCAATACGATGGATTGGAAGGCGCTGATTTCTCCCGCGCGGTGGTTCGGGGCGTCAACTTCCTCTGGATCAACTTCAAGTCAGACCAGTTGTTCCCCCGGGATGGACGGCACCTTGCGATCTATGAGTACCCGGAGACACTGCGAGCGGGGGCAGCGCATCTACGCGAACGGGGCACTCCCCAAACGAACCAACTGGCGGGCTTGCTCGATCTCCTTCTCGAGCACGCCGGACCCCACCAGACCGTCGGTATTCTCCATGAGGAGGATCTTCTCGGTTGGGCGGATTCCCCGACCAAGCTTGGCTTGCTGAGTTTCTGGGGTGACCGTGCCCGGTTCTTGAAGTGATGGCATGGACCCCTCCCGCCAGTTCATCCTCTTTGACAAGTGCAGAGTACTAACCGGCTGAAGCGCGGCGGTAACTCGTCGCTGCCTTCAAGGAGGGGCCAGTCGCGACTGGCACGGGCACCGTCAGCCAAGCAGCCATTGCAACCATCGCGATGTACTCTGCCGCCGAAGGCGGATGGCCGCCGGTCGGCGGGAGCCCTCGAAGTGAAACGGACCTGCGCTCCGCGTCCTGATCCATGCCGATGAGAGTCCTTGGGATTCTGGGTGTACCTCCGACATGCTCCCCATTCCCTTTGCGCAGTCTGCCGCAGGAAAAGCAGGCAGACCATAGCATCTTCCGTTGACACTGCGATTCGACCAACCCGAGTGGTTTCTCGCGCTGCTGCTGCTTCTGCCGCTGGGATGGGCGGGGTTGGTGGCCTTTCGGGCCATGAGCGGGGTGCGGCGGTGGAGCGCGATTGTCGCGCGGGGCGGGGTGCTGCTGGTGCTTGCGGCGATGCTGGCCGAAGCGTCGAGCGTTCGCACGACCGATCGTCTGGCCGTGGTGGCGGTGGTCGATGTCTCCGGATCGGTGCGGAGTTTTGCTCCGCCCGTGAGCGTGATGGAGCGAGACCAGCCGCGGCGGATGGTGCCGGTGATGGAGGGCGTTCGTGCGTTTCTGGCACGGGCGAGCGCGGGGCGCGGGCCGGAGGATCTGCTGGGGGTGGTGGTGTTTGATGGCAGCGCGGTGACGCTGGCGGCACCGACAGCGGGGCCTCTCCCGGATGGCCCGCTCGATACGCCGGTGTCAGAGGGGACGGATCTTGCGGGCGCGTTGCGTCTGGCAGCGGCGGTGATACCGCCCGATGCGGCGGGGCGGATTGTGGTCTTCTCTGACGGGGTGGAGACTCGGCCCGGTGGGTTGGCGGCGGCCCGCGAAGTCTCCGGAGAGTCGCGCGGCGGTGGACGCGGCGGGCGCGGCCGCGTGCCGATCGACGTGGTGCCGCTGCGATACGTGGTGGAGCGCGAAGTGATGGTCGAATCGCTCGACGCCCCGCCGCGGGCGGTGAGCGGTGCGCCGATGACGCTGCGGGTTGCGCTGTTCTCAACCGCGCCGGTACGCGGAGTTCTGCGGGTCTTTGACGACAACGAGGAGTTGTCGATCGGTCCTGATGGGGGCGGTGAGAAGGGGCGGGCGCTCCAGCTCGGCCCGGGGCGGACAGTGGAACTCGTGACGGTGCAGCCGCCTTCGGGGCGGGTCCATCGGCTGAGCGCGCGGTTTGATCCGGAGAGCCCGGGGCCGGGTGGCGCAGCGCCGGACCTTGTGGCGACAAACAACCAGGCAGAGGCGTTCACGCTTACGCCCTCAGGGGGGACGGTGCTGCTGCTCGATGGTGTGGGGGGCGAGCCGGGGCAGGCCCTCGCGAAGGTGCTGCGCGAAGAGGGGCTGGAGGTGGACCTTCGACCGGCGGACGCGATGCCCGCGGACCTGCTGCGGCTTCAGCCGTATGACCTTGTGATCCTGCAGAACGTGCCAGCGGACGCGATGGGGGACGAAGGGCAAGCGCGGCTGAGCGCGTATGTGCAGGAACTCGGGGGCGGGTTGCTGGTGGTCGGGGGGCCGGATGCGTTCGCGGCCGGGGGGTACAAGGGCGGCGCGCTCGAGCCGATCCTGCCGGTGGGGATCGATCTGCCCGACAAGATCGTGATGCCCGCGGCGGCGGTGATGCTGGTGATCGACTGCTCGGGCTCGATGGCATGGCGCGTGAGCGGGACGACGCGGTCACAGCAGGAGGTCGCCAACGAAGGGGCGGCGACGGTCACGCGGGCGTTGACGCGCCAGGATCTGCTCGGGTGCATCTCCTTCAGCGGGGGATACGACACGGTGATTCCGCTGTCGCGCAACACCGATCCTGACGCGAACGCCAAGAAGATCCTCACCATCTCGGCGGAGGGTGGGACGAATCTGCCGCCCGCGCTGCGCGAGGCCTATCGGCAGATCAAAGCGGCGGAGGCCAAGACCAAGCATGTGATCGTGCTCTCCGACGGCGTGAGCATGGGGCGCGAGCAGCTTGAGGGGTTGGCCCAGCGCATGGCGAAGGACGGCATCAAGGTCTCGGCGATCGCGATTGGCGATGGCGCGGACGGGGTGGGGATGGAGCAGTTGGCGGCGGCGGGCGGCGGGGAGTATTACCGGGTGATTGACCCGCGGATCCTGCCGCGGATCTTCATGAAGGCCGTCCGGGTGGTGCGAACGCCGCTGGTGCGGGAGGTGCCCTTCACGCCGGAGGTGCTGGCACCATCGTCGCCGTATCTGCAAGGGATGCCCGCAGGAATGCCGCCGCTCGGTGGCCTGACGCTGACCTCAGCGCGGCCGGAGAAAACGATCACCCTCGCGCTCGCAAACGCGGAGGGTGAGCCGGTGATGGCGCACTGGCAGGCGGGGCTCGGGCGGGTGGCGTGCTTCACGTCGGATGCACATCGTTGGGCCCAAGGTTGGCAGGGGTGGCCGGGGTATCGCCGGTTGTGGACGCAGTGGGCGCGGGCCACTGCGCGAGCGGCGGCGGAGCGGGATACGGAACTCTCGATCGAGACCGGGGCGGAGGAACTGGTGCTGCGCGTCGCGGCGCGGGGGGAGGACAAGGCGCCGCTGTCGGGGCTTGAGATGCCGGTCGTGGTCTATGGACCTGATGGAACGCGGACGACGGCGCGGCTGGCGCAAACGGGCCCGGGCGTATATGAGGGGCGGGTCCGCGCGGAGCAGGCGGGGAACTACGTGGTGACGATCTCGCCGCGGCGCGAGGGGCGGGCGATGGCACCGCTCATCGGCGGGGCGGCCCGGGCATCGGGCCCGGAGTTTCGCTCGCTGCGGTCAAATGATGCGGCGATGGAGGCGATTGCGCAGGCGACGGGCGGGCGCGTCTTCGAGATCGATGCGCCTCCGACGCGCGAGAGCCCGCCGGAGCGGAGGTTGTTTGATCGCTCGACGGTGAAAGCACGCGAGAGCCGGACGCCGCTGTGGCCGCTACTGGCGCCGCTTGCGGTCGGGCTCTTTCTGCTCGATGTCGGGACGCGGCGGGTGGCGTGGGATCGGCTGTTTGGCGAGGGCATGCTGAGCACGGCCCGGCAGGCGGTGCGCGATCGATCCGAGCAGGCGGCAAGGACCCTGACGGGCCTGAAGAAACGGGACGCGGAACTCGAGACAGCACCGGCACCGGTGGCGCTCGGGGCGGAGGAAGCGCGACAGGTGGCAACGGCCGCGCGGGCGGCGCGAAGAGCCGCGCGAGCGGGGGGCGAACCGGCAAGCACGACGGAGCGACCTGTGCGCGGAGCCGGCGCTGGCCCGAAGGCAGGGCCGGATGGTCCCTCCCCGACTGGGAGCGAGGAGGGTGGTTTGCTGGCGGCGAAGCGGCGGGCGCGGGAGCGCTTTAAGGGGGAGTGAGCGCGCGGGGGGGGAGAAGGGAAGTGCGCGCAGGGTGCAGGGCTGCCGGAACGGTCAGTCGGCGACGGCTTCGGGCAGGTGGGGGCGAAGGAGCGCGGCGAGGTGTGCGATGAGTTCCGGGGCGGCACCGCAGTCGGTCTCGGCGGTGGGGCGGACCCAGATAGTGGCGGCAGGGTCTGGGTCGGTCGGCCGGCGCGGGATGAGGTGGCAGTGGATGTGAGGGACGACGTTGCCGAGGTTCTCGTAGTTGATCCGGATGCCGGGAAACGCGGCGTGCAGCGCACGGGCGGCGTCGATGACATCGAGCGCAAAGCGCAGTTGGCGCTCGTGGGCAAGGAGGCCGGTGTGCTCGGCATGATCGCGCAGCCAGAGCGTGCACCAGCCCTCATAGCGCTGGTGCTTATGGAGAATGAGGGAGGACTCACGGAGCGAGCGCAGGAAGAAGGGATCGGCGGGGCCGGTCCGGGCGAGGCGGGCGCAGGCGGGGCAGGGGGGGAAGGGCGCGGGCTCGGGGCGCATCGGTGACGGTACGTGGGCCGCGAACCGGGGCGGGGAAGTCCGTTGACTTCTTACTCGTTGCCGATGACCTGCGCCTTGGCGGCGAGTTCGGCGGGCTTCTCATACCAGAACGGGCCCACGGCCAGCGCGTCCATCTTGGTGCGCGAGAAGCAGGCGATGGCCTGCTGCGGAGTGTGGACGATCGGCTCGTTCTCGTTGAAGCTGGTGTTGAGGATGACCGGCAACCCGGTGCGGTCGTTGAACCTGCTGATGAGATCGTAATAGGCGGGGTTCTGGTCGCGCTTGACGGTCTGGACGCGGCCGGTGTCGTCGTCGTGGTTCACCGCGCTCAGCTTCTGCCGCCACTCGGGGCGCGTCTTGTACACGATGTTCATGAAGGGCACCTCATGGGCGCCTTCGTAGACATCGCTCAAGCGTTCGTGCATGATGGCGGGAGCGAAGGGGCGGAAGGGCTCGCGGTTCTTGATGCGGGCGTTGAGGATTGCCTTCATGTCCGGGTAGCCGGGGTTTGCAAGGATGGAGCGGTTGCCGAGGGCGCGCGGGCCCCACTCCTCGCGACCCTGGAACCAGCCCACGATCTTGCCGTTCACGAACGAATCGACGGCGGACTTCATCAGCCCTTCGCGGTCGAGTTTCTTGAAGGGCATGCCGCTCTCTTTGACGGCCTGCTCGCACTGTTCGTCGGTCCACCCCGTGCCCCAATAGGCCTGGGTGACCTCGGGCGTGCGCGGGACACCGAGCTTGTTGTAAAGGACGTACGCCGCGGCGCCAGCGCCGGTGCCATCATCACCCGCGGCGGGGTGGATGTAGACGCGGTCAAGGTGCTTCTCCATGACGAGCCGGCCGTTGCCCACGCCGTTGAGGGCGCAGCCGCCGGCAAGGACAACATCGCGGCAGCCGGTGCGGCGGATGGCGTCCTGAACGAGGGCGATGTAGAGCTCCTCGAAGTGGCGCTGGAGACTGGCGGCGAGGTTGTTCTCGCGATCGGTCAGCGGCATGCCGCGTTTGCGGGCGGGGCCGAAGATCTTCTCGAGCGAATCGTCCCACATCTTGGGGACGACGATCTCGCCGTTCTCGACGACGCCGAAGGTGCGCTCGGCGTGGTCCTGAATGCGGGAGTAGGCGGGGAAGTAGGACTGGTCGAGGATCACGCCGCGCTCAGGGTCCACGCGGACGAGCTTGCGGAGTTCCTCTACATAGATGGGCTTGCCGTAGGCGGCGAGGCCCATGACCTTGTACTCCTCACCGTATTTGGTGAAGCCCATGAAGCCGGTCATGGCGGTGTAATAGAGCCCCAGCGAGTGGGGCGGGTGGCAGCGGCGGAGGATGTTGATGTCCTTGCCACGACAATCGGCGACCATGACGGTGGTGAAGTCACCGGCGCCGTCGATGCTGATGCCGGTGGCACGATCGAACCCCGACCAGAAGAAGGAACTGGCGAGGTGGGCGAGGTGGTGCTCGACGTTGTGGACGCGGGCCTTGAACTGGCTCTCCTCGACGCCCATCTCCGCTGCGAGCGACTGGCCACCGGACTTCTTGTGAACGCCCAGGCGGATCTTGGCAAGGTTGAAGCCGACGCGCGGGTTCTTGGCGATGAAGGCGAGCTTGGCCTGCATGTTCGCCTTGGGGTCGCGGGCGACGGCGAAGTCCGTGACATCGCTGATGGAGGCCCCGGCCATGCGGAGGACCTCGGCGATGGCGAGCTTGGGGAAGACGGCGCAGTGCTTCAGCCGGTTGATGCGTTCTTCGCAGATGGCCGCGATCACGCCGTGCTTGTTCATGAGCACGGCCGAGGAATCGGCGTGGGAGGAGTTGATGCCCAGAACAAGTGGATCCATGTCTGACTCGACTGTACAGGGAAGAGGGAGAACCGCCGACGGTGCGATCGCCCGTCACGCACCGCCAAGGCCCCGGGCCGTGTGGCGAGCGGGGGGGAACGGGGAGTTTAGGACGTGGCCTCCTGCCGGAAGCCCCGTTATTGAACCTTTGGCATCGGCCCGTTGACATGGCGGCGTGAACAGGGGCGGAGGAACTTGGGGGTGTTCGCCGTCGGTTTGGAGGGGGATCGGGTATCGCGTCCCTACGATGGCCCTTCCTATGGGCTACTTCCGCATTGCCATCGTGGGCCGACCGAACGTCGGCAAATCCTCCATCCTGAACATGTTGGCAGCCCGGAAGGTCTCGATCGTGGACGATACCCCGGGGACAACCCGGGACCGCGTGGCGACGCTGGTGAAACTCGAGGGCGAAGACCCAGCCCGGGCCGCGATCACCGTCGAGATCACCGACACCGGTGGCTTTGGCGTCTATACCGCGGCGGGTCGGCAGATCGACGACGCGGGGGCGGACCTCTCCGTCCTGACCGACGACATTGAGTACCAGATCGGGCAGGCGGTGCGCGACGCGGACCTGGTGCTCTTTGTGGTGGATGCGCAGGCGGGGATCACGGCCCAGGACCGTGAGGTCGCGCGGCTGCTGCGCGAGGGGGGGCTGGGGCCCAAGAGTGCGCGGCTGGCAAAGAAGGACTCGGCGGAGAAGTCGCGGGCCAGCGCGCCGGCCCAAGAGAAGGTCCTGATGGTCTCCAACAAGTGCGACGGCCCGCGCTGGGAGAGCGACGCGCTGGAGGCGGCGTCGCTCGGGTTTGGCGACCCGCTGGTGGTGAGCGCCAAGAACAACTTCCGGCGGCGCGAACTGGTCGAGCGGCTGCACGAGATCGTGCGGAAGGCGCTCGGGCGGAAGAAGAGCGGACCGGACGGCGAGCTCGCGGCCATGCTGCTGGCGATCGTGGGCAAGCGCAACGCGGGCAAGAGCTCGCTGGTGAACGCGCTGGCGGGGGAGCAGCGGGTGATCGTGAGCGAGATCGCGGGCACCACCCGAGACGCGGTCGACGTGCGGTTTGAGATCGAGGGGCGGGCCTTCGTCGCGATCGACACGGCGGGTCTGCGGCGCAAGAAGAGCTTCAAGGAACGGATCGAGCACTGGGCCCTCGATCGGTGCGAGCAGGCGATCCAGCGGTCGGACGTGACGCTGCTGATGATCGATGCGACCACACCGATCAGCAAGGTCGATCAGCAACTGGGCATGATGATCGCTGAGGCGTACAAGCCGGTGGTGATCGTGGTGAACAAGTGGGACCTGGCGGTGGGGAAGCAGGTGGCCAAGGGGTCGGGCGCCGAGGGTGCGGGCAAGCGGCGCGTGACGACCGATGACTACGAGGTCTATATCCGCAAGGAACTGCGTGGGCTCAACTTCGCCCCGATCGCCTTCATGTCGGCCAAGAAGGGCTCGAACATCAAAGAGACGATCGGGCTGGCCTTTGACCTCTTTGAGCAGGCCCACGCGCGGGCGACCACGGGCAAACTCAACCGCCTCGTGCGCGAGATCGTGGAGCACCAGGGGCCGAGCAACAAGCTGGGGACATTCGCCAAGATCATGTATGTGGCCCAGATCACCACCGCGCCGCCGACCATCGTCTGCGTCGTGAACAAGCCGAAACTCTTCACGCCCAACTACCTGCGCTTCCTGATGAACCGCTTCCGCGAGGAACTGCCCTTCCCCGAGGTGCCCATCAAACTGCTGATCCGCGACCGCAAGCGCGACGAGGCGATGGGGCTGGCCGATGGAACGCTGGCCCGAGCCGCGGACCCGGAGAAGGGCCAGCGGATCGATGTCGAGGAGGACGCGGCGGTGTACTTCGAGGATTGACCGGTGCCCGCACGCTGCGGGGCAGTTCTCAGTCGCGGCGGATGATGAACTCAACACCCTCGGGCCCCGTGAGCGTGAGGGTGAAGGCTTGGGCATCGATGGCGGTGAGCCGCCAGCCGGGCTCGATCTCATCGCCGATGCGGCGGACCTTGCCGTTGACCATGGCGAGGGCGGATTCGCCCGTGCCCATGATGCCGCCGAGCCGGAGTTCCCCTGCGGGTTTCGTCGGGGTTTCATCGCGCACGACGATGATGGGGCGGTCGGGCGAGATCGTGGCGACCGCTGGTGCCGGTGCCGCGTCCATGGGGGACGCGAGCCGTTCGATCACGGATTCGCCTTCCTCTTGGCGCAGATACTCGGCGAGGCGCTGCTGATCGGCGCTCAGCGGCCGGACCGCCGGGGCGACGGGTGCGGGCTCGGTCGGCGCGGTTGGCGTAGCGACGACCGCGGTCGGCGTCCATCCTGCGGTGACACGAAAGGCCTGCACCGCCACGGCGGGAGCGAGGAAAGTGGCCGCGGCGATGAGCGTGGCGCGGGTGCGTTTGTCCATGCCGGAGGTGTTCATTGCGGCGCTCCTGCGACCACGGCGGGCCGGGGCTTGAGGTCAAAGGCCCAGTGTTCGGTGGTGATCGAGGCGTGAACTTTGGTGCTCCCCGGCTCGGCGAGAGGAGAGATGCGCACCGAAGTGACGACGCTGAGACCAACCTCTCGCTCCAGCAAGCGGACGAATCGCGCGAGTGCGGCGTACTCGGCGGTGACGGTCATGGCGTAGCCGGTGTGGGCATCGCCGGGGAGGGGCTTGGATGCGGGCGTACCGGCGGCGCTCCGGCGGTTGGGCGTGGTGGGCTGGAGTTCATCGACGCGTGTCCGCGCGGCTTCTGCGGCGGCCGTGATGGCACTGAACATGACCGACTGGCTCCGGGCAGGTTCGCCGCGGGTGGTCAGGACCTCGCGAAAGTCGGCGGCAGTCTTGACGATCTCGGTGGCGCGCTGAGGCGAGAGCGAGCCGGCGGCCTGCTCCTCCGCCGCGGACTGGGCGGCGGCGATCTGTGCCCGGGTGGCGGCGAGGTCGGTATCCACAGGATCAACAAGCATGAAATAGGCCCCGCCACAGACGGCAGCACCGATGACAAGCTCGGAGGCAATGGTCCTGGCGGAGAGGGGCTTCAAGGTGCGGCTCCTGTATGGACGGCAGTGATGCGCGGCGGGAGAGCGTTGAGGGCGATGGAGAGGTCAAACCGCTGCGCGGGGGTGCCGCGCTGCTCGGTGCGCTGGGTGGCGCCGAGGCGTACGGACCGGACGATGGGGAGGGCTTCGAGCCGGAGGGTGAGGTCGCGCAGGATGACGGCGAGGCGCTGGGGATCGTCGGTGAGCGCGAGGGCCTCGATGGCGCAGGTGCCGCCCGGGCCCTCGGGCCGGGTGGTGCCGGATTCGCCCTCAAGGACGATGGCGGTGAACCTCACCTCGGACGGGGCAATCTGGGCCAGCGCCGCGAGGGTGGCGCTGACGGGTGGGGACTGGCCCATCTCGGAGTCGACGCGTGCGCGGAGCTGATCCAACTGTTCCTGCGAGCGTTTTGCGCTGAGCTGCAACGACTGTTCCTGACCGTTGCCGCCGGGCCCGAGGCGCATGGCCTCAAGGCGCTGGCGCTCGGTGCGGAGTGTGAGCCATCCGGTTCCTGCGTACAGGGCGATCAACGCCGCGGCTCCGACCATTCCGGCCCAGGCAAAAGTGCGGGTCCGGCGGAGAGTCAACTGGGTCTCAAGGTCGTCGGGGAGGAGGTTGATCCGGCAGCGGTCAACGGCGGCCCAGGCGGTGATGGCCCCTCCCGATCCGGGGTCGCCGACGAGGACTCCGGGGAGTTCGGTGGTCTCGCTCGTGGGGGTGAGGATGCCCACTTGCTGTCCGAGCGTTTGGGCCAGGCGCGGGACGAACGAGCCGGGGCCGCAGAGCCGGAGCCGGGCCGAGGCACGCTCGGACTCGCTCAGGCCGAAACGAAGCGATTGCTTGAGCTCGATGGCCAAACGCTGGAGCACCGGCTGCATGACGGGGAGAACCGCGGTGGCGTCAAGACCGAGGGCGGCATCGGCCACCGTCCCGGGTGCGGGGATGCCGGCCGTGTGCAGCAGGCGCCGGGCGGTTGCACGGTCAAGCGTGATCAGCCCGGTGTGGGCTGCGGGCGTGGCGGCGCCCGCCGATGCGTCGTCGCGCTTTGAGCGCAGCGGGCGGCAGAGGACATCGGTCAGCGACTCCGTGCCGATGGGGACCGAGCGGATGAACCGCAAGGCCCCGCCACTCCCCGCGGCGACGGCGCAGGTGTGCTCACCGAACCACAGGAAGACCTCGAATGCATCCGGGGTGCCTGCGCCGTGGGCCTTGGTGGCCGACTCGAGTGCGAGCATGAGGGTGGGTGCATCGTGCGGAATGAACTGCGTTGGTGCGAGGCCCGCGCTCTGGGCCCAGTCCGCCAGGGCGCGAGTGCTGGCGTGCGCATCCCCCACGGCGAGCGTGTGGCGCTGTGCCTCCCGCCCTGCAATGGTGGATGGGTCGCACAAGAGAGGGAGGAGGTCGAGGGTGCCTGCGCTCGGGCTGAAGCTCCCGGTTTCGCGCACGGCGAGCTCGGCCGCACGAACCGCGCCGTGTCGGCCTGCGGCGGCGGGGCAACTGTGAACGACACACGTGGCGCTGGGGGCGGAGTAGAGGACTGTGACCGGTGCGCCATGAAGTTTCATGGCGTTGACCCACTCGGCGAGCATGCCGCGGAGTGAGGCGAGCCCTTCGGGCCATCGGGCGGCAAAGTCGGAGGCCTCTGGCCGGGCGGTGCGATGCTCGACCACGCGACCGTTGCGCACGCATGCGAGGGTGAGGCGCGAGGGGAGCACTTCGAGGATGACGCGGCGGGTCTGCACGGTGGGCCTTTCGAGCGGGGCGCGCGGGGCGACAGAGGGATATCGGCGGCACGGCGCGACGACTTGGGTCGTTTGTGGGGAGCCCGTCGGTTATCCGGGCGCGGTTTCAGGCCGGTGCGAGAAAGCTGGCTGGCGATGGGGGCGATCGGTCCGAGACAGCACGCGTTCGTGTTGCCGGGAGCGGCGCGCGGCGCGGACGGTCATGGGGTCTCCGCCCAGTCGGTGATGACGGTCACGCTCGAGGCACCGCCACCACTGGCGCCGAGGGGTTGGGCGAGGTGGATCCGAGCGCGGTTGTTCGTCTGGAGCGTGCCGCCCACGTAGCGGCCGTAGAACTGCCCGGTCGGGTTGTTGTCCGGCGAAACGAGGAACGTGCCGAGCGGGTTCGAGATGCCGGCGACAACGCGCGATCGGTCGATGATCTGGACCGTGCGCCCGGAACCGGTGACGAGGATCGTCAGATCATCAGGAAGGCCCGGACTGAGGTTGATGCTGGAGTTGCCGATGAACGAGACGTTGCCGCCGACCGCGAAGGTGACCACCGCACCGTTCAGTAGCGTGAATGTCGCGCTGCCCTCCAGATTCAGGTCTCCATCGACTCGAATGATGCATGAGGAGGTCACGGTCGCGCTGGCGTTGCCGCCGAGCAGAAAGGACGAGTAGCGACGATTGCCATTGATCACGAGTGTCCCGGCGGTCTGCGAGAGAGCCCCGGAGGATGAGGGCATGCCTGTCGGTACGGGGTTGGTGAAGATCGCGGTGCGGGAGGCCGCGGCTGTCTGCGTTCCTGTAATGGAGGATGTTCCGCTCAAGGAAATGACGGTGGCGGGGTTCCCGCCGGGGCCGACCCGAGCATTCCCCTGAAGCCGGGCCCGCCCGTTCATCTGCCAGGCCGACGAGGCCGTCGAGTTGGTGGTCATGACGGCTGAGGTGGTCGAGATGTTCAGCCCGCCGTATGCACCGATGCCCGGATCGAAACCGTCCACGTTGGTGGCGTTGGCGGATGGGTCGCCGTTGAGGGTGATGGTGGTGTGAACGGCGGCGGGCGCGACCACGGGATCCGACGTGAAAGCGGTGGCCGGGATGACCGAGAACGCGGCCTCCGTCGGGCTGCGCCAAGTGGCGATCATGCCGTTGTTTCCGCCGTTCTCAAAGTAACGGATCTCGAAAGTGTGTGCTCCGGCGGAGAGCGTCGCCGTACCGGTGCGGTTCGTCATGCCATGGAGACCGTCGTTGTTGACGACGAGCGCACCGTCGATGAGTAGTTGCGAGCCGTCGTCGCTGTTGATCCCGAAACCCCATGCTCCTGAGGACGGAAGGGAGATGGTGCCCGAGAATCGGATGCCCCAGCGGCTGGTGGGGGCGCCGAGCCAACGAGCGGTGGCGTCGGACTGCGATGCCCAGTTGACGTTGGGGAGCGTCCCAACGAACGTGGGCGTCGTGCTGAAGGGCACGCTGGCCACGGCCGAAGGTGCCGCTGTGAGGTTCCAACTCTCGAACTTGAGGCCGGGCGTTCCGGACCCGCCGCCGGTCGAGCGACGGACGACTTCGGCCCGCAGGGTGCGAACGGCGCTCCCGGCGGTGCCGCGGGCTGAGAGCGTGGTGCCGCCGGTGGCAGCATTGGGCGTGGCGGTGACGCTCCCGCCGGAACCAGAGAGTGCAAAGCCGGCGTGCGACCCGATCCCGCCGTCGCCGCTTTCGTCGGTCTGCATCGAGAACTCGCGAACCGCAACGTTGACTGCGCCCTCGGAGGCGTAAAAGGCGCGCAGGGTGTCGATGCGGCGCACGCTCAGATCGGGGTCGCGTCCTCCGCCCACCACGATGCCGGTGACGGCGAGCTGGAGCAGGACGAGCGCGATGATGACGCCGACCACGGCCGTGGCGCGGCGAGTATGCCGGGTTTGGCGTGGGGGGGCGATCACCCAGCACCCTCCATAGTGGAACGAAGGAAGAGGCGTGTCCGGAGGGTGTCGGCCGCTCCGGCCCGCGTGACCGTGAGCAAGATGAGAATCCGGCGGACGGGGTCGCACGCGGCACCTGAGAGGGACGCGCCCATGGCGTTGTTGGATTCGTCGTAGGCGATGATCGAGAAAGCGATCACGTCGTCGAGCAGTATGGTCGAGCCGGTCGCGTCGGTGAAGACCAGCGAAGAACCGGAGAGCGCGAACCCGCCCGTGGCCCCGCCCGCGGTGTAGGCGATGCTGGTGGGAGTGATGCTCGTGATGTTCGGCGCGTTCGAGCCGCTCCTGACGTCGATCTCTCGCAGCGAACGGTCCAGCCGATCCATCGTGCTGGAGAGATCAAGCTGCACCTGGGCAGACGTTGCGGTCACGGTGTAGTCCTGAACGGTGCGGAAGATCACCGATGACACGACGCTCCCGAGTGCCCCCAGCACGACCATCGTGGCCACCGCTTCGACCAGCGTGAAGCCGCGCCGCCACCGGCGGGAGGCGTATGTGGCGGGGCTTGGTGGTCGGCGATGCATGGCGTGTCAGGGCGAGTAATCGGTCAGAACGGTGGAGACGCTGAGCGAACGCAGCGTGCCGCGGGTGTCGCGCCAAGACACCGTGACGGTGGCCCGCTTGTAGCCCGTACCGGCCGAGACGAGGTTCGCGCCGGTCTCGGCGATGCTGACAGTTCTGCTGAAGGCGGCGAACCCGGCGATGGCGGTCTCCGCCGGGTAGTTGGCCGCGACGACATAGGGATAGCCGCGGGTGGTGCTGTGGCGGTCGGCGATGATGTCCTCCATCTTCTCCTGCAAGAGCCAGCGGGCCCTGGATGTCTGGACGGGAGCAACGCGGCGCAGCCCGGACTCGCGCACCGCCAAGAGCATGGGTGGCACGGCCACCGCAAGGATGATGACGGCGGTGATCGCTTCAAGGAGAGTGAACGCGCGATGATGGGGACGGGGGTTCATCCGCCGGTCCCCGGGGTGTAGAAGATGCGCCCGGTTCCCGGGGCCACGCTGACGACATGACCTCCCCGGAGCGTGATGGTCCCTGTGGTGGTCATCAGCGCGCCCGTGGAGAGGAGCGGTCGGCCGAGCCGGTCGAACCCCACTTCACTGGAGGGTCCGAAGGCGGCCGCCGTCACGTCCACCCCGGCGGTCGCGTTGACCGAGAGCCGCTGGATGAAGGGGGCCCGCGTGGCGGGGTCGGTGACGGTGGCGGCACCGGCTCGACCCGGCGCTGCGGGGTTTTCCTGGAGCACGCTGTATTGATCGCTCGCGACGCTCACGGTCACCCAGGTGCGAGCGCCATCGGTCATGGCCCTTTCCCGCGCGTAGCCCAGGTCGCGCATAAGGAGGCGCGACGCCGCGGCGGCTTTCTGGCGCGGGATCGACCCGAGCGTGGGGGCCGCGGCCACGGCGAGGACGGAGATGAGGAGCATGACGACGAGAATCTCGACGAGTGTGAACGCACGACCGACGGTCGCGCGGGGGCGCGCCGTCGGTCGCGGGTGCATCGGGCTGGTGTTGGGTGGGTACGGGCGTTGCATGGGGCAGCGCGCCGGCCACGGGCGTGGCCGCGGAGCTGATCAGAGCTGGTTCGCGTTGAGTGTTCCGCCGGCCCCATTGCTGACGCTGGTGGCGTTCGTGCTGTTGCAGTAGAAGCCATAAGCGGGAGGAGTGGTCGCGTTGTCCACGTAATACCGCCAACCGAATGAGCCGCTGGCCGTCCGCGCCGTGAACTCGGCGCTTGTGGCGGCAGTGATGCTCGAGAGGTTGTTGAAGGGGTTGATGGGGAAGGCGTCCTGAAGGACGGTGCCCTGCGTGGCGAGCTGAGCCGCGGTCGGGTAAGCGGGGGTGCCGGAGAGCGAGGCGTTGGCGTAGAAGTTGTTGACGGCGGAACGCACGTTGCCGAGCGTGCCCTGGAGGGCGGCGGCCTTTGCGCGGTCGGTGTAGTCGAAGTAGCGGGGCACAGCGACGCCGGCGAGGATCGCCAGCACGACGATGACGGCGATCAGTTCAATAAGGGTGAAGGCCGAGGCGAAAGTCCGACGGGAAGCGGCAACGTGCATGGGAAGGTCTCCGATATTTGGTCGTACTCTGATCAGCGGTTCCGACGGCTTCGGGCGTCCCACAGAGGTGGTTTCCCGCCCCGCAAACCGGGGCCGCCAGTCGGTATATCTGTTGATCAACCCACGAGGTTGACCATGTTCCACATAGGCAGGAAGATCGCAAGTGCCACAATCAGCACAATCAGCGCAATCCCGACAATCATGATGGGTTCGATGATCGTCGAGAGGTTCTTGGTGGTGTGTGCCGTCTCTCGGTCATAGTGCTTGGCGACAAGCAGGCACATGCGCGGGAGTTCGGCCGACTGCTCGCCGGCGCTCATCATGCGTTTGCAGAAGGGCGTGAGATACGTGCAGCCGTTGAGGACCTCCGTGAGCCGCCCGCCGGAGCGGACCTGGCGCACCATGCACTGCACGTCGTCGAGCAGCATGGGCCGACCGCTGGCGCGGCCGGAGAGTTCGAGCGATTCGATCAGCCCCAGCCCCGAGCCAAGCGAGACGCCCAGCACGCGCGAGAAGCGGCTGATGGCGAGGCCCTTCAGAACGCCCCGGATGGCCGGGACCTTGTGCAGGAAGCGGTCGATGGCGGACCTGCCCGAGGGCGTTCGCCAGGCACGGCGCAGCCCGAAGATCGAGCCGCCGATGAGCAAGCCGTACGCCCACCAATAGTGCTGGACGGAGAGGCCGACGTTCTGGAGGAACTGCGTGATGCCCGGGAGCTGCACGCCGCGGGATTCGTACATGGCGGTGAACTTCGGCACCACGTAACCGACGAGGAAGGTGACGCCGATGGCCATGACCGTGAGGACGCAGGCGGGGTACATGATGGCGCCCTTGACCTGGGCGGCGGTCTCCTGCGAGCGTTCGAGCATCTCGCTGAGGTACTCCATGACCTTCACAAGGTTGCCCGTCTTCTCGGCGGCCCGGATGGTCTCGATATAGGTATCGCCGAAGACAGCGCGATGGGCGCCGAGCGCATCGGCGAGGTTCTCGCCGGACTCGATGCGTGCGGCCACGTCCATGATGATGGCGCGGAGCGTGGGGTCGGGCTCCATCTCGCCGACAGCGATGAGTGATTCGCCGATGGAGACGCGGGCCCCGATGAGCACACCGAGCTGGCTGGTGAAGTGCGCGATCTCCTTGAGCTTGATGCGACGCGCGCGGGCGAGTTTGGCCGGGCGGATCGAGAGCGGAATGAGCCCAAGAGCGGTGACGCGGCGATACGCGTCGGTCTCGTCGTGCGCGGCGGTGCTGCCCCGGCGGCGGGTGCCCGCCTTGTCGACGGCGCGGAACTCGAACGTGAGCGTGCTCATGCGGCCCTCCGCGGCTGGGCGGGCTCGGCGGTCTCGTCGGCGGCGGTGTGGGCGATGGCGGCAACGCGGGCGACTTCGCCAAGGGTGGTGAGCCCGACGCGGGCCTTGTTCAGGCCATCCTGCCACATGAGGGTCATCCCCTCGGAGACGGCCCGCTCGCGGACCTCGGCTCCGCCAGCGCCCTTGTCCACGAGGCGCTGCAGGGTGGGGGTCATGGCGAGGAGCTCGTAGATGCCCATGCGGCCGCGTGATCCGGTGCCCGCGCATCGGGCGCAGCCGCCGCCGGCGGCGAAGTTGCCCTGAGTCTCGGTGAGGCCGAAGCGGGCGAGCAGGAGGGGATCGGGCGTGGCGGGCTTGGTGCAGTCCGGGCAGTTGCGTTTGACGAGGCGCTGGGCCATGACGCCAAGGAGGGCGGCGTTGATCGCGAAGGCGGGGCAGCCGAGGTCGGCCAGGCGCGGGATAGAACCGGCGGCGTCGTTGGTGTGGAGCGAGGAGAGAACAAGGTGCCCGGTGAGGGCGGCCTGCAGGGCGATCCGGGCGGTCTCTTCGTCGCGGATCTCGCCGACGAGCACGACGTCAGGGTCCTGGCGGAGAATGCTGCGGAGCGCGCCGGCGAAAGTCATGCCGATCTCGGCGTTGACCTGCACCTGCCGCATCAGGGGCATGCGGATCTCGACGGGGTCCTCGACCGTCATGACATTCACATCGGGCGTGTTCATCCGCTTGAGAGCGGTGTAGAGGGTCGTGGTCTTGCCGCTGCCGGTGGGGCCGGTGACCAGCACCATGCCGTTGGGCTGATCGAGCATGGACTCGAACCGGGCCAGGTCCTGCTTGGCGATGCCAAGATCGGCGAAGCCCTTGATGGACCCGGCGCTCGTCAGGAGCCGCATGACCACGTTCTCGCCGCAGACTGTCGGGATGAGGGAGAGCCGGATGTCGGCGGAGCGGCCCCCGGCGGTGAAGCGGAACTTGCCGTCCTGAGGGCGGCGCGTCTGGGTCAGGTCAAGGTTGGCCATGACCTTGAGGCGCTGGACGATGCCGGTGTGCGCGGAGAGGCCCGGTCCCTGCTGGGGTTCCAGCACGCCGTCGATGCGGAAGCGGATATGGAGCACGGTCTCGTCGGGGCCGATGTGCACATCGCTGGCCCCGCGTTCAAGAGCTGCGGCGAGGAGCTGGTTGACGGCGGCGACGATCGGCTCTTTGCCGGTGGTCAGGGTCGCCTGCTGGGCGAGGGCCGCGTCCTTGTCTGTGGGGCGTCCCGCGAGGGCGTAGGAGCGTTCGATGAGTCCTGCGAGGGCAGCCGGTTCGCAGAGCACGACCTCGACCTCGGCCTTGAGGATGGCGCGCAGCTGGTCCACCGCGCGAAGGTCGAGGGGGTTCGCCATGCCGACCGTGACCATTTCGCCAAGGTCAAAGAGCGGGAAGGCGCGGAGTGACTCGGCCACAGAACGCCCGATGCGATCGGAGTTGCGGATATCGATGGTGTAGTGCGCGAGGTCCACAAAGGGGCACTCGCAGATGCTGGCCCGGGTGACGGCGATCTCGCGATGGGTCAGGACGCCGCTGCTTACGAGCGACTCGAGAGGGGGAACCTGGCGCGAAGCCGCGGCCCGGCGGGCCTCGTCCACGACGACCGGGTCGAGGCGCCCTTCCTCTACGAGGGAGGCGATCACGAAATCGTCATGGTCAGGCACGGGCAGCTTCTCCCGTGGGGCCTGCGGTCTTTTGCCTGATGGCGGCGACGAGTCGCGCGAGGGCGGCGGTGGTTGAAGGTGAATCGTCGGTGAAAGCGCCGCCGAGGTAGTAGGAGGGGGTGCGATCCTGCATGCTCGCGCGCATGACACGGAGGATTGTGTCGATGGGGGGCCCGCCATCGGCGAGCTCAAACTGAACGCGGATCCGACCGGTCTTCGGGATGTAGACAGGTGAGCGGAGGCCGAGACCGCCCGCGCTGCAATCAATGATGCGAACCGGAACGTCGCCGGTGCTCATGCCGGTGGACTGGAACGCGATGGTGACGCGGTCGTGGTGCGCCGTGTCGACGCTGAAACGCGCGGGCACATCGCACGTGTGGCGCTCATGCTGGCGAACGACAAGAGTGGAATCGGTCTGGTTCATGGAATTTGGCGGCTGGGTTCGCGGACTTCAAGAGGTATCGGCGGCGCAGGGGAGCGAGTACAGGCGAACGCCGGATGCGCGGTGTCAAAGCCCACCTCAGCAGGGGATCAGGGCGGTTTTCCGATCTTCGGAGTTATCTGGACCCAAAGGCCACGCCAAGAAGCGGCAAAACTGGACGCGGCAACGGGCATTTTGGGGGTTTGCCGCTATCCTTCTATGAGGATCGCAGAGGGCCATGACGGCCAAGACCTTTCCGAACGTGTTCCCGCCATAGGGGGTGGGGTGCGCGTTCGCCCTTGCTGGCGTTTGCTGGCGGGTGCCGTGTTGAATCAAACGAGTCCAAAAGTACTTAACCTTCGGAGGCCTTTCGATGACACGAATGCTCACGACTCTCTCGGCGACGGCGATGGTCTGTCTTTGCGCTGGCACGGCGCTCTCGCAGACGGTCATCACCCAGTGGACGTTCCCATCGACGGCCGACGCGGCCAGCCCGGCGCCTTCGACGGGCATGGGTGTGGCGAGCCGCATCGGTGGGGTGGTCGCGCCCGGAACCGGGGCGTTTCCGAGCCAGTCGGGGAGCGGCGACCTCACGGCCACGGCGTCGTGGAGCGTGTCGGGGTTCCCGGTCCAGTCGACCGCGAACGGGACGGCGGGGATGCAGTTCGCCGTGAACACCAACGGGTTTGAGGCGATCTCGTTCCGCATCGACGGGCGAGTGAGCAACAGCGCTTCGCGGTTCTTCCAGCTCCTGTACTCAACCGACAACGGGATGTCGTTCCTCCCCGGGCCGATCATCACCTTCTCCGGGACCTTCTGGACCAACAACACCATACTCGACATGAGCTCCACGCCCGCGGCGGGGAACAACGCCAATCTGATCGTGCAGATGGTCGCGGTCTTCGCGGCGGACGAGTTCATCGCCAACAGCGTGACCTTCCCGGCCAACAGCGCTTACCAGCCCTCGGGTGCGTCCTTGACTCAGGCCTATGGCCCCGGCGCAAGCGGTGGCACGCTGCGCGTGGACACCGTGACCTTCAGCGGAGCGCCGCTCGTCTCGATCCCGCCGACGGTGACGGGCGTGGCGGTGCCGAGCGCGGCCTGCCGCGGCACGACGCCGGTGCTGCTGACGGCGACGCCGGCGACGGGTCAGAACCCTGTCTCGGCTTCCTATACCGTGACGGTTGATGCGTCGGTGCTTGGCGGCTCCAACATGCTCGCGATGACCGATGACGGGATGAACGGCGACCTGGTCGGCACCGACGGTATCTACTCGGCGAGCATCCCGCCCTCCCTGCCGGGGGGACCGGAGTTCGCGATGCTGCCCGTCTCCGCCATGGACGATGTCGGCCGGCCCGCGACGACCAGCATCGCGCTGGGCCTTGGCGATTGCAACGCCAACTCGGCCGCGAGCATCGTGATCAGCCAGGTCTACCCGGGTGGCGGCAACTCCGGAGCGGTGTACGACACGGACTATGTGATGCTGTACAACCGGTCGGGCTCAACGGTGAGCATGGATGGCCTGTCGGTGCAGTACGCCCCGGCGGCCTCGGGTTCGTTCGGCTCGAACAGCGGCATCGTGCTGCTCTCAGGCCCGATCCTCGCCGGGCAGTCGATGCTGGTGAAGATGTCGGCCCAGAACATGAGCGGGAGCTTCGCCACCATCCCCGTGGCGGACTTCGCGGCCCCTGCGGGCTTCAGCGGCATGGGCGGGTCGGCCGGTCGCGTCGCGCTCTGCAACGCGGTTGAGCCGCTGGGCGTGGAGGCCACGTGCAGCAGCATGGCGATCCTCGATCTTGTTTCGTACGGCGCGGCGTCGTGCTTCGAAGGCGCGGGCCCGGTGGGAGCGCTGACCACGCTGAACCCGACGACGGTGAACGGTGCGGTCCGCAAGATGGGCGGGGCGCAGGACTCCGACCACAACTTCAATGACTTTGACATCAACTTTGTGCCGACGCCGGCCAACTCGGGCAACGAGTATCCGCCCGGTGTGACGGCGACCTCGGTGACACCTTCGGGCGGCTGCCCGGGCACGCCCGTTGTGATCACGGCGACGGTGGCGGCGGGGCGCAACCCGGATGCCGCCATCTCGGGCGTGGTCGCGGACCTCTCAAACATCGGCGGCGGGGCCATGACGGCCATGCTCGACGACGGCATCGCTCCTGACGCCATGGCGGCGGACGGGGTCTACACCGTGGGGGCCACGGTGGCCATGGACACGAGCGCCGGGGCGCAGGCCGTGGCGATCATGGTCAGCGACGCGAACGCGCGGACGGGGATGGGCAGCGCGACGGTGAATGTCGCGAACTGTGCCGACTCGGGCGCGAGCGTGGTGATCAGCCAGGTCTACAGCGCGGGCGGCAATAACGGCGCGACGCTGAACGCGGACTTTGTCGAGCTGTACAACCGCTCGGGCGCGGGCGTCGAACTCGGCGGGACGTCGATCCAGTACGCCAGCGCAACGGGCGCGTTTGGCAACTCGGTCGGGAGCATCGTGGAGCTGAGCGGGTGCATCGGTGCGGGCGAGTATCGCCTCGTGCGGATGAGCCCTGAGAGCATGGCCAACGGCACGGCGCTGCCGACGCCCGACTTTGTGGCCGCGGCCGCGTTCTCCGGCATGGGCGCGGGGGCGGGCAAGGTGGCGTTTGTGAACGGCCTGACGGCGATCGCCGACTGTTCAGACATGGCGGTGCTCGACCTCGTGGGCTATGGCGCGACGGCCTCGTGCGTCGAGGGCGTTGGCCCGGCCGTGGCGGGTTCGACAACGATGTCGATCTCGCGCAAGACGGGCGGGACGCAGGACACGAACCAGAACTTCAACGACCTTGAGCAGACCGCGATCGACCCGCGCAACAGCGCGACCGTGAGCAACCCGTGCGCTGAGTTGGATTGCGGGCGCGACTTCAACAACGACGGCTTCGTTGAGCCGGGCGACCTCGACGAGTTCATCACTGCGTTCTTCAGCGATCAGGAGGTCGAGCGTGCCCTCTGCGACTTCAATAGCGACGGCATCGTCGAGCCGGGCGATCTTGACGAGTTCATCACCGCGTTCTTCGAGGGCTGCCCGTGAGTGGGCGGGCATGTCGCCCGTGGACGTGCCCTGAACGCTGACATCTTGCGACTCTACAAGGGCCCGGGCACCTGCTCGGGCCCTTTTTCTTGCGCGGTGCGAGGGCCAGACCGGCCCCGGTTGGTGGGTGTTCGTTGGTGTGAGTCCCCTGACCGCGCGAAAACGCCAGTGGGGCTCGTCCACAGGGTGTTCGAGATGCGGGCGTGACAGCAACGCCCGGGGTGCGCATCAATATGATGTTCACGGCCGTCGCGGCGCAGGTGGTTGCCTGCGCGCGGGACGGTTCGCCTGCCCCGCACCCTCATCCGGCGGGGACTACTCGGAGCATCCATGAACAGCGGCATGAAACTCGCGTACGTTCTGACGGTCGGCGGCCTGCTCTGCTTTGCAGGAAGCACGGCCAGTGTGGTGCTGGCCCAGGACGATGGTCCGCCCGGTGGAGCACCCGGTGGTGCGCCCGGTGGCGGCGGGGCCGGGGAGCGGCCGGACTTTCCTCCCTTTGGCGAAGTGAGCAAGGGGTACACCAAGGTCAACGGCCCTCCGGGCGACACCACGCTGCTGACGCTCTATCAGCGTGACAAGGACCAGCAGTTGCTGGTCGAGTTCCCGCGCGACTTCGGCCGCCAGAAGCACCTGATCGCCATGACCATCAGCACGGGCGAGACCTTCGCCGGCCTGCAGGGGCCCTCGGTCTACGCCTATTGGAAGCGCTACGACAAGCGACTCGCGCTGGTGGCTCCGCAGATCCAGAACCGTTCCACCGGCGACAACGAGAGCAAGATCGGCGTGGATCGCGTCTTCACTGATCGCGTGCTGCTTGATGTGCCCATCCTGAGCATGGGCCCCGGTGGCGGGCCGGTGATCGACGGCGACGCGCTCTTTGCGGGCCAGGTGATGCGGTTCTTCGGGGGCGGCGGCTTCATGGGCAGCGGCGCGGCCGGGGCAAACCCCGCGCTCGCCACGTTCAAGAAGTGCAAGGCCTTCAAGGAGAACATCGAGATCGCCTTCGAGATGCCCACCAACGGCGGCCTGCTCAAGACCTTCTACTACTCGATCCGCAACATCCCGGAGAACTCGGGATACCAGCCGCGGGCCGCGGACGAGCGCATCGGGTACTTCCAGACGTGGTACCGGGACCTTGGCAAGTTCAAGGAGGACGAGAAGTGGGTGCGGTACATCAATCGCTGGCAGATCGAGAAGGCCGACCCGAAGCTGAAGATGAGCCCGCCCAAGGAACCGATCGTGTACTACGTGGAACACACGGTGCCGATCCGCTACCGCCGCTACATCCGCGACGGGGTGCAGTACTGGAACAAGGCGTTTGAGAAGATCGGCATTGTGGACGCGATCGAGGTGCGCATCCAGGACAAGGCGACGGGTCAGCACATGGACAAGGACCCGGAGGATTCGCAGTTCAACTTCATCCGCTGGGTGAACAACGACATCTCGACGGCCATCGGCCCCAGCCGCGTGAACCCGCTGACGGGCCAGATTCTTGATGCCGACGTGGTGCTGACCGACGGGTGGATCCGGGCCTTCTGGACGCAGTCAAACGAACTGATCCCCGACATCGTCATGCGCGGGATGAGCGACGAGACGATCGCATGGCTCGAGCAGCACCCCGAGTGGGACCCGCGCGTTCGCCTCGCGCCCCCGCCGGAACGGGACGCGGTGCGTGAACGGCTCGCGGGCGAGTATGCCGCGGCCCGGCAGACCCGCGGCGTAGCCCGCTATGGCGGGGTGGGTGTCCCGGGCGGGATGGAGCACCAGGGCTCGATCGCCGACGACCTCTTCGCGTGGGGCGGTCGAAACCCCGCGATCTCTGCGGCCAACTGCATGGCGGCTCAAGGGAAGTCGGTGGACATGGCGGTGATGCGCATGGCGCTTGAGGTGATGGACCTCCTCGAGGAAGCACCGCAGGACGAGGTGAAGCCGGAAGGGAAGAAGGACGACGAGAAGAAGGACGAGAAGAAGGAAAAGAAGGAACCGCAGGACCTGATCGACGGGATTCCTGAGTGGTTCGTGGGCCCCTCGCTGGCGGACCTGGTGGCACACGAGGTCGGTCACACGCTGGGGCTCCGGCACAACTTCAAGGCCTCGACGGCGTACTCCTTCAAGGACATCAACAGCGAAGCGTTCCGGGGCAAGCGGCCCTATACGACTTCGGTGATGGACTACAACCCCGTGAACGTCTGTCTGGACAAGTCGCTGGTGCAGGGCGACTACATGCAGATCAACATCGGCGCGTACGACTTCTGGGCCATCGAATACGGCTACGGGACGGGCGATATCAAGAAGATCGCCTCGCGCGCGGCGGAACCGGAACTGCAGTTCGGCTCAGACGAGGATGCGGGCGGGATGGACGCCTCGGTGCGGCGGTATGACCTCGCGGCCAACCCGCTTGACTACGCCAAGGCCCGCCTCGAGCTCGCCAAGAACGCCCGGGGCCGGATCCTTGAGAAGTTCGTGCGCGAGGGGCAGTCGTGGTCAAAGGCAAGGCGGGGCTACCAGCTCACGCTCGGCATGCAGGCCGATGCGGTCTCGATCATGTCCAACTGGGTCGGCGCGGCCCGGGTCTATCGCGATCGCAAGGGCGACCCCAACGGTCGGCCGCCGATCGATGTGGTGCCGGTCGAGCAGCAGCGCGAGGCGCTGAAGTTCGTGATCGACACGGCCTTCAACGACGAGGCCTTCGGGTTGACCCCGGACCTGATCAAGTACTTCACGGTTGACCGGGCGGAGGACCCGGGCGTCGGGCGCTCCGATCCGGAGTGGCCGGTGCACGACCAGGTGGCGGGCGTGCAGGCCTCGGCCCTGACCTCGCTGATCAACCCCGGCCAGATGCGCCGGGTCTACGACAATGAGTTCCGTGTGCCCGCGGACAAGGACACGCTCACCGTTGCCGAGGTGCTCGACACCGTGGGCAAGGCGGTCTTCGGCGAGATCGAGAAGCCGGGCTCGGGGAGCTACACCAACCGGCAGCCCATGATCTCGTCGCTGCGGCGCAACCTGCAGCGCGAGTTCATTGAGCGACTGATCGACCTGACCCTCCCCGGCACGATGCGCGGCGAGGCCTCCAAGCCCGTGAGCAACTTGGCCACTGCGCAGTTGCGGGCCCTCAAGAGCAAGATTGAGGACATCGCCAAAAAGGGGAACGCCGACATGTACACGAGCGCCCACCTCTCTGAGGCGGCGGTCCGGATCGGCAAGGCCCTCGATGCCCAATACATCTACAACACCGACAAGATCGGCGGCAGTCGCGTGACTCTGCCCTTCTTCGGACAGGTCGCCCCCACGGCGGGCGGGATGACAGGTTCCACAGAAACACGCTGATCTGCGTGCGGTGAAGTTCAAGCCATCCATAAGGGCCGGGCTGACACTCG
>JBQTIJ010000172.1:0-2552 GCA_052388255.1 Phycisphaerales bacterium | reverse complement strand
GTGCGGGGGGGGGCGGGGGCTGGGGGGCTGTGGGGCTGTGGGGGCAGGTCGTTTACTTGCCGGCGTAGTCGATGACGCGGGCGATCTCGTTTCGGAGCTGGGCCCGGGCGACGACGCGATCGACCATACCTGATTGCAAGAGGTATTCAGATCGCTGGAAGCCGTCGGGGAGTTCCTGGCGGATGGTCTGGGCGATGACGCGCGGGCCGGCGAAGCCGACGAGGGCGCGGGGTTCGGCGATGATCACATCCCCGAGCATGGCGAAGGAGGCGGTGACGCCGCCGGGGGTTGGGTCGGTCAAGAGACTGATGAAGAGGCCGCCCGCCTGGTCGAGGCGGGCGAGGGCGGCGGAGGACTTCGCCATCTGCATGAGGGAGAGGGCGGCTTCCTGCATGCGGGCCCCGCCGGAGCAGGAGACGATGAGGAGGGGGAGGCCGGTCTCGGTGGCGTGCTCGATCGAGCGGGTGACGGTCTCGCCGACCACGCTGCCCATCGAGCCCATCATGAAGGAGAGGTCAAGGCAGCAGAGGACGAGTTGGCGTCCCTTGATGAACCCGGTGCCTGCCTTGACGGCGTCGTCACACTCGCTCTTTTGCTGCTCGGACTTCAGGCGTTCGGGGTAGCCCTTGAGGTCGCGGAACTGAAGCGGGTCGGTGGACCGGAGGTTGGTCCACATCGCCTCATAGGTGCCGGGGTCAGTAAGCTGGCTGATGCGCTCCGCGGCTCCGATGCGGAAGTGGTGCTGGCAATCGGGGCAGACCGAGAGGTTGGCCTCAAGCTGCTTGCGGTAGATCATGCTGCCGCAGGAGGGGCAGCGGAGCCATAACCCCTCGGGGATTACGGCTTTGCGAGGTTCTTTGACGTCTGTCCACGTCCGGCTGGCGGCTCTCGTCATCGCACGTTCCTTGAGCTGTCTCACGTCTCCGCCGTTGAACTTGCCTCACTGACGCGCGGGCTGGTGCGCTGGTTGACGCACGGGAATTTCGATGCTTGCGGTCGTCCTGACCTTGCATCATTTGGGATTCGATCGTCGCTCTTCACCTTGGTCGAGTCAACACTTCAATCCGAACACGATCCGAATCTGGATACCCGGTGGAGGGAGGAGTGTAGTCGGTCCTTTGCACTCTATCGCGTGAGTTGGGTGCGTGATCGGGTTCTGTTCACGCTGGCGATGGTGCCGTGGTAGTCGCGTTGGATCAGGAGCCGCGGAACTTGGTGGTGGCGTCGGCCCATTCCCGGGGCGGGAGGCCGAAGAGTGCGGAGCCGGCGACGATGACATCGCAGCCAGCATCGATGACGCTCTGGACGTTGTCGAGTTTGATGCCGCCGTCCATTTCGAGGCGTTGCGTCGGCTGGAGCATGTCGCTGATGGCGCGGGTCTTGTCGAGCACGGGCCCGATGAACTTCTGGCCGCCGAAGCCGGGGTTGACACTCATGACGAGTACCAGATCCACCTTGTGTACGTGGGGGAGGATTTTCTCGATCGGGGTCGGGGGGTTGATGGCGAGCCCGGCGGTGATTCCGTGGTCGCGGATCTTGCCGACGACCTCCTCGATGCGTTCGGCGGCGATGGTCTCCACCTGGAAGGTGAGGTGATCGGCCCCGGAATCGACAAAGGGCTTGATGAACATTTCCGGATCGGTGACCATGAGGTGAACGTCAAGAAAGGCCTTGGGGCAGGCCTTGCGGATGCCGCGGACCATGTCGGGGCCGAGGGTGAGGTTGGGGACAAAGTGACCGTCCATGACATCGACGTGGAGCAGGTCCGCGCCGCCGCCGGCGGGTGGTTCGGCGAGTACGCCGGAACAGTCGCGGGCCATGTTGGCGAAATCGGCCGAGAGGATGGAGGGTGCTATGAGCGGCAGCCGTTTGGGATTGGTGAAGAGGTTCCGCATGGTGGGAGTGTACAGAGAAGTGGGGGCGGAGCGTTGGCGGGGAGTGAAGGGGCGGGATTGCTGGAGGGGTGTTGGGGATCGGTGGCGGGTGCGGGGTTCAGAATGGGCGCGTTGGTGGTAGCGGCTGGGGCGTGATCGGCGGTGTGGGGTTCGGGGAGTTGATGGTCAGGTGCGGGGCGGGCCGGAGGTGTAGGGCGGGGTTTGCGGTGGCTGTGAAGGGCGGCGCGGGATTCGTGGTCGGCAGCGCGTTCGGCGGTGTGGTAAGCACGAGTGGCGGAGAGCTCGGCGGCGCGGGCGGTTTGGGCCGCGGCGCGGTCGGCGGTTCGTTCGGCGGTGCGGGCTTGGCGGTCGGCGGCGCGCTCCGCTGCGCGAGATTCCTGTATGGCGGTTCGCTCGGCGGCGCGGGAAGCGCGGAGTTCGGCCCGTTCTTGGGCGCGTTCCTGGGCGCGGGACTGGCGATCGGCCTCGCGTTCGCGGGCGCGGGCTGCGCGTTCTTTGGCGCGTTCCTGGGCGAGGTCGTGGGCGAGTTTGGCGCGGTGTTCGCGTTCTTCGCGGCGGTCTTGGAGGCGGAGTTGTGCGAGTTTCAGGGCGAGTTCGTGGCGGAGGATTTCTTTGCCGTAGAGGCGGTATTCGCGGAGGTTGGAGAAGAGGCGGACG
>JBQTIJ010000171.1:0-8181 GCA_052388255.1 Phycisphaerales bacterium | reverse complement strand
GCCCCGGCCCACCCGCACCCGCACCCGCGCGGGCATGCGCCGGTGCATGGACGGGGCATCCGAACGCTGATCCTCTCGCCGACGCGCGAGCTGGCGGTGCAGATCGCCGATTCGTTCAAGGTCTATGGACGGCACACGGGGATCCGTCACGCGGTGATCTATGGCGGCGTGGGCCAGAAGCCGCAGGTGGATGCGCTGCGGCGCGGGGCCGAAGTGGTGATCGCGACGCCGGGTCGGCTGCTCGACCTGATGCAGCAGCGGCATGTGAACCTTTCGGGGGTGGAGGTCTTTGTCCTTGACGAGGCGGACCGCATGCTCGACATGGGGTTCATCGATCCGATCCGCGAGATCGTGAGCAAACTCCCCTCCAAGCGGCAGACGCTGATGTTCAGCGCCACCATGCCGCCTGAGATTCGGCGGCTGGCGGCGACGATCCTGCGGAACCCGACGAGCGTGGAGGTTGCGCCCGTCTCCTCCGCGGCGGAGACGGTCGAGCAGTCGGTTCACTTTGTGGCCAAGAAGGACAAGGGGACACTGCTCCTGCGCGTGCTGCGCGAGGGGAACGGGCCGGCCCGGACGCTGGTGTTCACGCGGACCAAGCACGGCGCGGACAAGGTTGTGAAAGCGCTGCTGGAGGAGGGCATCCGGGCGGAAGCGATCCACGGCAACAAGCGACAGAACGTCCGCCAGAAGGCGCTCGATTCATTCAAGAGCGGCCGTACGCCGGTGCTGGTGGCGACGGATATCGCGGCTCGCGGCATCGATGTTGACAACATCGCGCTTGTGATCAACTACGACGTTCCGCACGAGCCCGAGACTTATGTCCACCGCATCGGCCGGACGGGGCGTGCGGGGGCAAGCGGCCTGGCGACGAGTTTCTGCGACTATGAAGAGCGCGGGTTCCTGCGCGGGATTGAACGGTTGATCCGTCGGCCGATCGCGGTCGCACCTGCGGACCGTCCGCACGCCCACGAAGGGCGGCACATTCCTGCACCGGTGGCCCCGCCGGCGATGGCGCCGGCGAAGCACGCTGCGCACGCCGCTCCAACGGTGCACGTGCGTCCGGCGAGGCCGGTGGTGGCCGCGGCTGTGCATGAACGGGCCCGCGGGCAGGACGGGCATGGTGGGCAAGGCGCTCACGGTGGTCGTGGCGGTCATGGCCAAGGGGGCCAGCATGGTCCAAAGTCGCACAAGGCGCCACGGGCCCACACTGGTGCTCAGCCCGGCGAACCTCCTGCGTTCCGCAGGGTCTCAAAGTTTGAAGTGAAGCCGCGGCATGAAGCCGGTGGCGAGCCGGGGGCGCGGGGTGGTGATCTTGGTGGTCATCGCGGTGGTCATGGTGGGGGTCACGGTGGCGGTCATGGCGGCGGTCATGGCGGCGGACCGGGGGCCGCTCAAAAGAGTGGCCATGGTGGCGCTCGAGGTGGGCGGGCTGGTTCACCCGGGCAGGCCGATCACGGCGGCCGCGGGGGGCAGACGGGCCGCGGCGGACATGGTGGAGCGCAGGGTGGCGCGAGGGGACAGGGGCATGAGCAGCGTCAGGTCGGGGGGCAAGGGGCGCGCCCAGCGGGGCCTGCGGGTGGTCACGGCGGCAAGGCCGCACCGCGCGGGGCTCATGCATCTGGCCAGAGCGGTGGACATGCTGGCTCGACGGGTGGCGGACACGGGGGCGCGGGCCCGCGCGGCGGCCATCCGGGGGCACGCGGCAAAGGGAAGCCCTGGAAGGGGCCGGGTCGCGGCCTGGGGCGCTTTGGGGGTCGATGATGCGGTCGAAGTTGCCTCCTCGGGGCGTCGATAACAGGAAGTGAACAGTTTGGCGCATCCGGGTTGTCCCGGGGGTGCTCGTGGTGGGCGGTCGTGATGCGGCTGCGCACCGGCTGTTCAGCAACAATCGCTCCCGCTCACGAGTCCTGGAGTCGTGGGGCGATGGGTGGCGATAGTTGAGCGGCGAGTGTGGTGCAACGGTGTGCAGTGGAGAATCGCGATGAAGAATGTCCTGGTGCTCGGCGGCGGCAAAGTGGGAAAGTCGGTGGCCGAGTTGCTGCTGGCGTGCGGGCGCGGGGCGTATCGCGTGACGCTGGCGGACCGGGACGGCGCGAACCTGAAGGAAGCCGCGGCGAACCTTGACCGGCTGAAGCATCGCGTTCCACATGCGGTGGAGTTTGCGACGCGCGAGGTCGATGCGGGTGTGCGCGAAGAGGTTCGGGCGGCGCTGAAGGGGCAGGACTATGTCATCTGCATGCTGCCGTTTGATCTGGTGTCGGGGATCGCGGAAGATGCGAACGAACTGGGCGTGAACTACTTTGACGTGACGGAGGATGTCGAGACGACGGAGCGCGTGCGAGCCGTGGCGGAGGGGGGCAAGGCGCGGGTGGCGCTGGTACCGCAGTGCGGGTTGGCGCCGGGCTATATCGCGATCGCGGCGTACGACATTGCGAAGAACTTTTCGACGGTACACGACCTGGTGCTGCGGGTGGGTGCGCTGCCGCTCTTCCCGACCAATCAACTGAAGTACAACGTGACGTGGTCGGTGGCGGGTGTGGTGAACGAATACTGCGAGCCATGCAAAGTGATGCTCGACGGCGAGATGGTGAAAGTTCCGGCCCTTGAGGGGCTGGAGCAGTTCTCGTTTGAGGGTGTTGAGTACGAAGCGTTCTATACCTCGGGCGGGGTGGGCTCGCTGGTGGACACGCTGACGGCCGAGAAACGGACCGTGCGGGAGACGCGGATCGCGTACAAGACGATCCGGTATCCCGGGCACCGCGACCTGATGAAGTTTCTGCTGCAGGATCTGCGGCTGGGTCAGGAGCACTCGGCCCCGACGCGGACCGGCAAGGTCTTTGACCGGCGGCTGGCGATGGAACTCCTTGACCACGCGATCCCGCGGACGCTGCAGGATGTGGTGGTGGTGTTTGTGAACGGGATCGGCATCGACAAGCAGGGGCTGCGGCGGCAGGTGAACTTCATGCGGAGCGTGCCGGCGACGGAGCTCTTCGGGCGGGTGTGGCCGGCGATTGAGTTGACGACGGCGGCGGGCGTGTGCGCGATGGTGGACCTTCACCACCTGGGCAAGCTGCCGGCGAAGGGGTTCGTGCGGCAGGAGGAATGCTCGCTTGCGCAGTTCAACCAGACGCTCTTTGGCATGGCCTTCGAGCATCCGGCCAAGATGGAGGCGGCGGTCCTGGGCAAGGTGTGAAGGTGAAGGGGCGGCGTGTCGGCGCGGGCCGTACGCTCATGGCTCGGCCGGGGTGCCGAACGCATGACGACGCTCTCCGGACCGCATTCTGGCCAGTGCCGACCACCGATTCCGCTGCCGCAGGCGGCGGGGCATGGTGGTTCGGGCGTGATCCGAAAATCCACGATGGGTTGGAAGCGCGCGAGTGCGCTGGTGCTCGTCCATGCGCTGATCGCGGCCCACATCGGCCAGTGGCTCATCAGCGGGCTGGATGACGGTCGGCGCGAGACGCTGGCCCCGGTTGAGCCGAGCGAGAGCATGTGGACGCTCGAGCAGGGGACGGTGAACGCCGGGTTCGTGATGTTCGTGGTGGCCATCGCGGCGACGCTCGTCTTCGGGCGGTGGTTCTGCGGGTGGGCCTGCCATGTGGTGGCGCTGCAGGATGCCTGTGGTTGGCTGATGAAGAAGTGCGACGTTCATCCCCGTCCTTGGCGGTCGCGGCTGCTCATGTGGTTCCCGCTGGGGCTGGCCTGCTATATGTTCCTGTGGCCGACGTTTCGGCGGCTGGTGCTGGGGCCGTGGCTGGGCGAGCGCGTGGTGGAGACGGTGGGCGAGGTTGAGCGCGTCAGGTACTTCTTTCCTCCCTCGCTGCACTTTCTTGGTCAGCCCGCGCCCTTCCCGCATGAGGGGCTGCGGGCGCACTTCATGGTGCAGGACTTCTGGGCGACTTTTCCGCCGTGGTACGTGGCGGTGCCGTACTTCCTGCTTTGCGGCTTTGCGCTCGTCTACTTCCTCGGGGCCAAGGGGTTCTGCACGTATGGCTGTCCGTATGGCGGGTTCTTCGGCCCGGCGGATCGACTCTCGCCCGTGCGCATCCGGGTGAGCGATGCGTGCAACCAGTGTGGGCACTGCACGGCAGTGTGCACGAGCAATGTGCGCGTCTCAGATGAGGTGCGCGACTTTGGCGCGGTGATCGATTCGGGGTGCATGAAGTGTCTTGACTGCGTGAGCGTCTGCCCGACGGGCGCGCTCTCGGCGGGGTGGGGATTGCCGGCGATTCTGACGCGGGCCCGGGTGGGGGCGGAAACGCTGCGGGCCTCCGGGCGACGAGCGGCGGCGCGATATGACCTGCGGCCGTGGGAAGAGATCGTCTGCGCTGTCGTGATGGTGGGTGCGTGCATCGGGTTCCGGGGGACCACGCTCTTTGACTGGAGCATCCCGCTGCTGATGGCGGGCGGGGTGGGCGCGGTCGCGGCATTCGCGGTTCACAAGTTGATACGGATGGTCCGGGACCTGAACGTGCGCGGCCCACGGGTGCAGCTCAAGGTGGGCGGGCGAGTGACGGCGATCGGATGGGTCTTCGCGCTAGTGGGGGTGGTGTTCCTGGGCATGAGCGTGCTGGCCTTCAGCACGCAGGTCTGCCAGGGGATGGGCGACTCGCGGCACTTTGCCACCGAGCGGGCGATCTTCCGAGGGCTTGATCTGGCTGGCGCGAACGCGAAACGGGCGGAGTTTCTTTCCCCCGATTACCAGCCGGACCCGGCGCTTTCGGCGATGGCGCGGGAGGGGATCGTGTGGTATCGGCGGGCGGAAGGGGTCCACAATGGCGGCTGGGGTCTGCACCGTGAATGGGACGAGACGGCGAAGATGGCGTGGCTGCACCTTGTGGCTGGTGAGGCCAAGGAGGCGGAGGCGGCGTTTCGCCACATGCTGACCCAGCGCGAGCCCGATGACGGCTCGGTGCTCGATGTGGTCACGCTCATGGATCGACGCGGGGCGGGGCCTGTCGAGGCGGAGGCGTATCTGAAGGCCCAACTGGCGCGGCGGCCTTCCATGCATCAGGTGCGGGTGACGCTCGCGGGCATCCAGAGTTTTCAGGCGGGGCAACTGATGCAGCCGGGAGAGAACGGGCAGCCGCGGGACCCGCAGGGGGCGGCCAAGAAGCAGGATGAAGCAACCGAGACCCTGATGGCGGGCGTGTTGGCGATGCCGGGTGATGTGGCGGGCGTTGAGACGCTGTTCAATGCGCTCCTCAGCGGCGGACGGGTGGACAGGGTGGCGGAGTCTCTGCCGCGGGTGCTCAAGGCCCGTCCGCGGGCGGCGTCGTTTCATGCCTGGAAGGGCGCGGTGTTGATCTTTCAGGCCGGAGGGCCGGATCAGGCCTCGGAGCAAGTGAAGAACCAAGCAGCCGCGGCGGCGAACGAGGCGGGACGGCTGGTGCAGGATGACGATTACCCGACCATGAACAAGATCTCCCAGATCCTGCAATGGGCGGGGAGGGGCGAGGCGGCGGACCTTTGGCGCAAGCGGGCTGCGACGGCGGCTCGGCAGGCGGGGGTTGGGAGTTGACGCGGAGAGCACGGGCCGCCCGATAGAGAACGGGTGAGCGGACCAACGGTTCCTGAGATCGAGCGCGCGCGTGCAGGGACGCCGGCGGCATGGCCGTCGTGCGCGGCAGATCTTGCTGGCCTGATGGCCTTGGGCAAGCGGTGGGACGCTTTTGGCTTCGTCCCCGGGGCGTGTGCGTGGTTGCAACGGCAAGGGGCAAGGGGCGGGCCGATTGACGCTGCGGGGCATGCACTGTGCATGCTGCTCTGTGCCAACTACGTTCGCGCGGGGTTGCGCACGGCGGCAGAGGAGGAACTGGGCGCAGTGGACCCGGTGCGGTCGGCAGTTGACCCGGCGGTGGCGTCGCTTCGCGCGACGTTGCGCGGCGTTGGGGAGGTGGAGGTGACGGTGGCCGGGCGGGTGGCGACGGCGCGGGCGAACCTTGATGCGCTCCTTGCACGCGGGGTCGCGGGGTCGATCGAGCCAGGGTTTGCGGCGTGGGCCGCGGCGACGGAGCGTGAGGCGTGGTTCCGGACGCGCTGCGGTGAGATCGTGCGCAAGGTCCGTGGTGAGGGTGCGTGGCTCAGTTTCGAGCCCTCGCGCCGTCGGGCCCTGGGCATGGACCTCGCCCTCCTTGAGCGGGAACGGGCGGGCGTCTTTGTGGAGGGGGTCGATCCTCCGTGGCTGCTCTGTCGCGTGTCGGACCTGCTGGGGCGTGATGGGCTGGGGTATTGGCCGCGGATTCGTGTGGTGGAGACGAGCCCGAAGCACCTGCTTGACGGGCTTGCGTGCGCGGACGTGCGCGCGATTGCGAGCGCGGCGCGGTCGGCGTGGTTCGTGGGTGAGGATGCGATGTGCGAGGTGGAGCGGGACTTTGCGGGACGGATGCATGAGAATGTGGGGCGGGCGGTGCTCTCGGCCCGCGCCGATGCGGGTGGAGGGCCGGTGGGAGGCGAGGGGCTCGCGGAGGTGGTGGGGCGGTTTCATGAGGCGCAGTCATGCGAGGCGGATCGCGTTGTTCAGACGATTGATCGGCAGTATGCGGGCCATGATGCCCAGTGGTTGGCGCGGCGGTGCGCGGAGGCCCTCTCGGGCGGCGGGGAACGGCTGCGGGTGCTCGTTCCCACAACGCGATTCTCGACCTTCCTGCAGCACTCATCGCGCGACATCGCGGGGGCGTTTGCGGCCATGGGGGCGGAGGCGCGGATATTGATCGAGCCCGACGACAGCACGCAAACAACGGGCATCTGGTACGCACGGGAGATCGAGGCCTTTCGGCCGGACCTGCTGCTGCTGATCAACTACACGCGGGCCCACATCGGGAGGTTCATTCCGGCGAACCTGCCGGTGGTCACGTGGGCACAGGACGCCATGCCGCACCTCTTGCGGGCGGGGACCGGGGCCGGGCTGCGGACGATGGACTTTGTTGTGGGGCACCTCTATCCCGAGTTCTTCCCGGAGGGGAAGGTGCGGCATGAGCGGGCCATCTGGTCGCCCGTGCTGGTGAGCCGGAGCAAGTTCCACGCGGGGCCGGTGGGGCCGGACCTGCGCGAGCGGATGGAGTGCGAGATCGCGGCGGTGACGCACCACAGCCAGACCCCGGAGGAGTATCGCGACAAACTGCTGAGTGAGGTGGCGCCGGGGTCGATCGAAGCGCGGATGGTCTATGGGCTTTACGACGTCATGGCGGGCGCGGTGGGGGAGATCGTTGAACGGGATTTCTTCCGCGCGGGTCGCGATGCCATCACGGCCATTGCGCGGCAGGCGGGGCGCGAGCCCACGGTCGAACTCAGGGCCCTCGCGTTCAATCAGATTTTTCTCCCAATTGCCGACCGGTTTCTGAGGCAGCAGACGCTGATCTGGGCGGCGGAACTGGCGGAGGAACGCGGGTGGCGGCTGCACATTCATGGGCGCGGCTGGTCGGCGCATCCGCGGCTGGCGGCCTTTGACCGGGGTGTGCTTGCCCATGGTGAGGAGCTGCGGGCGGCGTATCAGTGCGCCGGGGTGAACCTGCACGCGTCGGTGCAGACGAACATCCATCAGCGGGTGATGGAGTGCGCCCTTTCGGGTGGATTGCCCCTCTGCCGACTGAAACACACGGATGTCGCGCGGATCGGGGCGTTGGTGCGGTCGCTGGTTGCGCGGGATGGGACGCCGCGACAGAGGGGCGGGGTGGAGGAGGTCGCGAGCGTGGCGGACCACCCGGCGGCGATGGCCTTCACCGCCTTACAGCAGCGCCTGGGGCTCTGCGGACGAACGGTGATCAACGGTGAGGTGTGGACGCCCGGCGAGGTGAATGTCGATCGGGCCTTGCTCGCTGACCCGTGGTCGATCCACGACGGGGTGGTGATGACCTCGGACGTGATGAACATCTGCGGCGACCTTGCGGAGACGACCTTTTGGAGCAAGGAGACGCTGGCTGTGCGGGTGGCTTCGGCGCTCGACCGCCCGGCGTGGCGCGAGGATCTGTCAAAGGGGATCGCGGCCCGGGTGGATCGGTCGATGACCTACGAGGCGATGGCACCGAGGATTGTGGAGTTGATCGCCCGAGCGTCGGCCGCCGTTCAAGCCCCAAACGCATGAACGCCGAACTACTACGGTGATTCCATTGCTGACGGTCATTGTGCATGCGACTCCGGGGGCGACTCCGGGTGGCCCGGGGTGCGCGCTGGAGGAGA